>PLWX01000275.1 GCA_003151155.1 Acidobacteriaceae bacterium | reverse complement strand
TGGCACAACAAGCAGCCGCACTAGCCGGAGGGAAGGGCGAGATCGAGCATCCGCCGGAAGAGAGTGTATCGGTGCTCGAGGCAATAGGGAGTTCAGGCAGTGACCAGACGGAGGCGCTGGGAAAGATGCCGGCGTCTTTGCGGGCGCGTTCGGCGGCAGCCGACGGTTTCGCCACGGGCACGGATGGAAACCCGAAGCTGGCGGAGCGCTACTTCGACATAGCTTATGGCGCGCTGGAAGAAGTCTGGAACAACCGCGGCGATGGCAAGACGGACGCACCTGCCGTGCTGGAAGAGGTAAATGAGGCAGCGGCGCACGTAAATGCGGTGGAAGCCTTGCAGCGGGCGCAAAAGCTCTCCGACCCTTCAGCCCAGGCCATCAGTATGCTTGCGGTTGCGCGTGTGGTCGCTGGTCAGCCGTGACGGCGCATTACGAGGAGGGTTGCGCGGTCCCGAGATTCAGCCCGGGATCGTTCCTGCTCTCCCAGGCGTTCAATGAATTTGGCCAACGAAGTTAGCCCGACTCCCACGATCAGTCCGAGCGAGGTACCGGCGAGGAACCAACCCAAGTGCTCCATGGAATGCTCCTGGTCTTTTGTAGTCCTTGATGCGAAAGGCACGGTTTTTATTGCGCACCCAGAGTCTGGAGCGAGTTCCGGAGTAGATCGATCCCAAATCAGGAGAATCAGATAACCCGATCGAGCTAAGGAGATTTTGGGAGCCACGGAGTGACTGGCCGGTAGGTGTTGGGGGGGATTTGTGCTATATTGAAAGTGCGTTTGAAGAATTCGGCACCACCAGCAGATCTTGCCTGAACAGCCAGCCTGCCCGTAGAACCCGGATCACTATCCAACGTAAATCAACACAGAAAAGAGAAGTATTTCCATGGAACAAGGAACAGTGAAGTGGTTCAACGATGCAAAGGGTTTTGGCTTCATCAGTCGTCAGAACGGTGAGGACGTATTCGTCCACCACACCGCGATCCAGGCCCAGGGATTCCGCAGCCTTCAAGAAGGTCAGGCGGTGCAGTTCAACGTGGTGAAGGGCCCCAAGGGTTGGCAGGCAGAGAACGTACAGCCTCTCTAAGCGTCAAGTAGAACCCAAAACTGAGAGCAGCCGTGAGCAATCCGGCTGCTTTTCCTTTTGCGGCTTAATCGGGGACGCCGAAGCGTTCCACGAGTAGATCGAGCAACTGTTTCGGATCGTGGCTCGAGAGGTAGTAGTGGGCAGCGGGGCTGGCGGTTCGGCTCGGCGAAACTAGAACAATAAGCCGATCAGGTTTTTGGGCAGCTGCCTTGTCGATGATCTCCCTGTAAGCTCGGTCTCCGAATCCAGATGACGTTATAGCGCGCGGTTTCGAGTACTAATTTGCGGGCGGGAGATACCTTCTGCGGGCTGTGGTTCGGCGACGAGACATGTTGGTCGACCCATACAGGTTGGAATGGCGGTTTTTGTCCATGTTGGCTGGTTACTGGCGAAAGTTCTGAATCGGAATGCATTGAAAAAGCTTACAATTGCGTAGCCAGCAGCACTGAAGTGTTGCACCTCCGACCGGGCAGAAGGAGTTTAGGCCAAGAAGTGGATGGTAGCCGGATGCACCGTTCTGCAGCACATTTTTCGAGTTTCTCCCGCTGTTTAGATTTTCATCCTATTCTGATAACACTAGCTGCATGCATGATTTCCGGGTCGGTAGCTCTGGCCCAGTTTCCGCAACAGATGGATTCAAAGACGAACGGCACGAACATCGCCACGCGCGATGGCGCGACTATCCATATCAAGATTACCGGCGATGATAAAAAGCCGCTGAAGCAACAGTCTCTCATTCGGATTACCAGCCAGACGACGGGGATCGTCTTGTTTCAATCGTCCCGAAACTCAGAAGCCGATTTCCCGAACCTGCCTGCGTCGAAGTATTTGCTTGAGGTGGGCGCAGCGGGTTACCTCGGGATGCATGAACAGATTTCGGTCCCGGATATCGCGCACGACGTAAGTGATAGCGTGGTTTTGCTCCGCGATCCGTCTGCGGTCGATCTGACTTTGAAGCATAAAGAGCAGCTACCTCCGAAAGCCCGGAAAGAAGCGGAGAAAGGCATTCAAGCCCTGGAGCTTTCAAACTTCCCAGAAGCCCTCAAGCACCTGGAAAGTGCAAATCACCAGGATCCTTCCAGCTCTTCCATCAACTTTCTTCTCGCCTATCTTTCCCTTCAACTCAAAGACACAGAACACGAGCTGAGTTACCTGCTGGCTGCTACAAAGCTGGATCCCCATGATGTTCAAGCCCAGAGCCTCCTAGGGCAGCTCTATTACGACAAAGGGGATTATGCGCGTGCGTCAGCTGCGGAAGAGGTCGTAGTTGCTAGCAATGGGGAAGCTGTGGCTGCGCGTCGGGTGCTGGCGAGTTCTTACCTGCACCTGAATGAGTACGAGAAAGCTCGTGAGCAGTCTCAATGGTTGGTGGAACGTGGCGGAAGCGAGGGGTTGGGCGCGAAATTAATTTTGGGGCAATCGCTTGCAGGGTTACGTCAGAATGAGAAAGCGATCGCGGTTTTGAAGGAGTACCTCGAAGCGGCACCCACCAGCAAGGTAGCGCCGCAGGTGCGTGAGCACCTCGCCAAGCTTGAAAAACGTGTTACGCAAGGCAATACGACCGACGACAACGATGCTGCGATCGGGGATCCAGCCGCCGCCAGCGGACCAGCCGACGTAAATGCAGGGATGCCGGTCGATGTGGATGCGCAGGTTCCCATGGTCGCGCAAGCCGTGCAATGTCCGGCGAACCTCCTGGACTCGGCGGCTGACCGATCTAAGGAAATGGTCGATAGCGTGGCACAATTCTCGGCGATTGAGGAGATGGTGCACGAGAATCTCAGCGCGCAAGGTCTTCCCAGGTCACGGGAAGTTCGTAAATATAACTACCTGGTTTCAATTACCGAGCCGCCCCAGGGGGCGTTGGTGATCCAGGAGTTCCGAAATATTTCAGGCGAGCCGACCGAGTTTCCCGACCAGATCTCGACCAGTGGGTTGCCAGTTTTGGCGCTGGCGTTCCATCGCCAATTTCGCGATGATTTTGAAATGAAGTGCGAAGGACTGGGCGACTGGAATGGTCAGCCTGCGTGGCTGGTGCACTTCCGTCAGCGCGAAGACAAGCCTGCGCGCCTTCGCACCTACATCGTGAACAAGAACAATTATCCAGTAGCGCTGAAGGGCCGCGCATGGTTTGCCGCTGAGAGTTTCCAACCGCTGCATGTGGAAACCGACCTGGTACACACACTTCCACAGATCCAGTTACTGACCGAACACACCAGCATCAATTACGCACCGGTGGAATTCAAGAAGAGTGGCACGGATCTGTGGCTACCGGAAAGTGCGAACCTTTATGTGCACTTCGGCAAGCGGCGTTTCCACCGCAGCGAGAGCTTCGACCACTTCATGCTGTTCGCGACCGATGCGATTGATAAGCCCAAAGCCCCAGCGGGCGCGACCCAGAATGCACCCCAATCGGACCACTCTGGCGGACCGCGGCAGTAATCCCTGTCATCGTACCCTACTGCAGCTTGATATGGATCTCGGTATCTTTTTCGACCGCGACCATCGCTTTCTCAATGGGCGGCGCTTTAATCGTGGCGTGCGGGTTGTTTGACATGCCCCACTGTTCCTTCGGCATGCCAATAAAATTCTTATCGAGCTTGTGGTTCTTATTCACATCGTGAATGAGAGCCACGGCATATTTGCCGGGTGGGAGATTTGGCACCTTGAGGGTTTGGGTGCCTTTGACGGCTGGTACGAAGATGTCACGCAGTGCGGCGGTGCGATCTTCCGCCCAGCCCTTGGGTCCGTTGAATACGAGCACGCCGAGATTGCCTTCATCACTACTCATGCCCTCAACGATGAGCGTCAAAGTACAACCGTTTGGGGCTGGTGCGACGGGCGCTTGTGCCAGAGAAAAAGACGAGCAGATCAGGATAAGTACCATGACAGCAAATTTTTGCGAGTTCGAGGACACGGGCATACCTCCGCTGAAAATAGCGATTGTATGGGGAATGGAGAAAGCCTCGCACAAGAAACCGAACGGCGATCCCAAAACGAAATTGCAGTAAAAATGGAGCCGGCAAAGATGCCGGCTCCCGGAGGGTGCTGCGTTTTATTTAACGAGGGACGGGCATAATCCAGCGAAGGCCGAAGGCGTAGGTGGGCTGGTAGTACTCACGCTGAATGGGATAGCGCTCGCTGCCCTGGTAGAAGCCAAAGACCTCGTTGTTGAGATTCAGGAACGAGGCGACAAAGCGGAAGCCCTTGCCGTGAGGAATGATGTAATTCACCTCGGCATCCACCTGGGTATGAGGGTACAGGTAGAGATCGCCTCCAGGTCCCTTTAGGCCGCCGGTCGCGCCGGGGGAGTAATTGTAGGCCCAGATGTTGGCATCGTTATGGGTTACCCCCATGCGAGCGGAGATGCCATAACGATCATAGGTGGCATCAAAGTTCCAATTGTTTGGGGCATTCCGGTTGAGCAGCGGGTGATCGGTCCTGCCTGCAGAAGCCGGGTCTGGCGGATTGAAGTGATCCGGGAAGTCTACGGTTGAAGTGGTGTAACTGTAATTGGCACGAACTCCCATGCCATTCAGGGCGCCGGGCAGGAATCGTAGTTGCTGTTGCCAACTCGCTTCGATCCCCCCGATCTTCGCGCTTGGACCGTTGACCTGTTGGAACACCTGGTAGGTGGTGCCACTAATCGCTTGCTGGGACTGCGAGAAGTAGATCGGATCGCTCAAGGCTTTATAAAAGCCGCCAAGTTGAATGATCCCGACCGGCTTCAAATATTTTTCTACTACGAGATCGAAATTCTGCGCGGAAGTCGGCTTCAGCCCCGGAGTACCGAGGGTGATCGACGCCGGACTGGTGGTAGGGTCGACGACGCGGTAAGGCGCGAGGTCTCCAAAGTTCGGACGTGCGATGCCCATCCCGTATCCGAAGCGGATATCGGTAGAGCCGTTGAAGTTATAGGAAAATTGCACGCTTGGGAGCACGTTGACATAGGAATTGTTCGAGCGCGACAACGAGACCGACTGAGAGGGAGGCAAACTCGGATCGTAGATGTTGCCAAGCACAGTATCGGTTGTAGCCTCGATGCGAACCCCCGTCTGCACGCGGAAATGACCGAGAGTAAGCGTGTTCATCGCGTATCCGGCATAGACCCGCTCACCTACATTGAAGTCGTTGGGTACATCGTTCGCGGTTGAGTCATTCAGGCTGAAGAGAGCAGGGCTCTGCCCGAAGAGGCTGAGCATCTTCGAGTACTGAGTTGTCGGCCCGAACGTATAACGGTTCATGTAGTAATTCGCATCCTTGAACGAGCCGAGAAAATCGTTGATGGTTGAGTTGCCGCTGTAGCTGTAGTTGTAGGTCCGGTAAACCTGGTTCTTATTCGCATCGTTGGTCTTGAAGCCGACCTCAAAGCTGCCAAAGCGCGATCCTGAGGCAGTGCTATAGCGATGAGCAAAGGAGATGTCGCCGACGATGTCGCGCTCGTAAGTGCGATCGTCCACGTTCTCGATGTAGCTCAGAGCGTAGGCAGTCGGATCGAAGATGTTGACGGGCGTATTGAACTGCGGGGTGAAGGGATCGGTGGTCGAGATGGTGAATGGAATGGAGTCGGTAGGATAGCCGCTGAATCCGCCGCGATCATAGCCACCCTTCTGGCCGGCCTGTGAAAGCGCAACGTTGAAGATCAGCAGGTTCGAGCCTCTTTCGATGCGCGCGCCGGTCTGGGCACTAAATAATTTTTGTACCGGACGGCGATACACGTCAGAGAAACTCGTAGATCCCGTGCCAGTGCCTGGTCCGGTGAAGCTGTCGATTCCAGGACTGTAGATCCAATCCTCACCGGAGTCACGGAAGCGCGCGAAAATTCCGCGCAGATAGATCCACGACATTTCGCCGAGTTTGTAATCCAAGGTGCCCCCAAAACCGAAGCGCTTGCGGTTATAGGCGTAGTCACGGTAGTCGATCGCGTTGGGACCGAGGAAGTAGCTGCCGTCGGGCAACTGGTTGGCGCTTTGGCTGGGCTCGATGTCGTTAATTCCGCGCGCGTTCCAGTCGAAGCTGGTGCCGAAGAGCGCTCCGAACTGCTTGCGTTTCCCAAAGCGCTGACCGGCGGTGAACTCGTATTGGTCGCTGCCGCGGCCGCCGCCAATGGGATTGTGGCCGAACATAGCCATCGCGCTGATGTAGGGCTGATCGGTAGCGCTGCGGGTGACCAGGTTTACAGAGCCGCCGATAGCGTCGCCATCCTGGTTCGCCGATAAGGTTTTGCTGAGTTCGATGGATTCCACCAGGTCGGCGGGGATGACGTCGAGTTTCACGTTCCGGATATTTTCCGGCGAGGGCAGATGGATCCCATCCACTGTGACGTTACTCAAGCGAGGCTCGGTGCCGCGGATCTGGATGTATTTACCCTCCCCCTCATCGCGTTCAAGGGATACGCTTGGCATTCGGCCAACCGCATCGGCGATGTTGGTGTTGGGAAGGCTCTCAATAACCTCCGACGGCAATACCTGGAGAATGTTTTCCGCCGTCATTTCACGGTTCAGTGCTTCGACCTCTCCGCTCTCGCGTCCCGCATAAACCGTCACTTCTTGCTTGGAGTTCTCGATCTGGAGGGCGGCTGTCAGAATCGCCGGAGTGCTCGCGGAAACATCGATTTTTTGGGTAAAGGTGGTAAAGCCGAGATAGGAAAACGACACTGTGTAACTGCCGGGAATTAAACCTCTGATGGAAAAATCGCCATTCGCGTCAGTGACCGCGGTCTGACCGTTGGGGTCGATGGATACGCGCGCTCCTTGCAGGACAGAGTTGGTTTGGTCTGTGACATGACCTCGAAGCGTGCCTTTGTTTGCCTGTGCAAGCGACACACCGACAAGCAAAAGAACACAAGTGGTGAGAGTTGATAGGGAACGAGTGAGAGGATTTTGCATAGCGACATTTCTCCGCAATCAGCAACAGTCGCAGGCGCGACAAAAAATGGGATTACCTGAGAGAACTGCGCTGATTGTGTTCTCGATTTGTAAATGCGCGATGAACGCACCACGAATTCTTATTCAGAATTGGGGATTGATGCCGGAGAAGAAAAATGCGGAGTAGTTTGTGGGGGCGATGGAGGCCCTGGGCAGAGTCGAACTGCCGACCAACGGTTTAGGAAGTGTGAAACCGTTGCTGATACTAAAGAGATTCAACAAGATAGCTCTGCAAAACGCGAACAAGTACGGCAGAATCCGCAAACTATCCGCAAACAGATTCCAGGGTCGGACGCTGAGCGATGATTGCCTTCCACGCCCGCGGATCCCCTGTTTCAATTTCGACGGGAGTTTTTATGGAAAACCACTCGAACGATAAGACAAAACTTGCCCATGCCACCGATGAACTGATCGCTGGTCGATTTTGTTTCCATCAAAGGCGTGTCCACACTCCATCCTTCCGTGAACGAAGCCGCGACGCACTTTCACGAGCACGTCTTGATTTGTGGACGTGGAGGGCATTCCTACACTCAGCTGCATGTGAGTTCGGCACGCTGGGTCGTCGCATTGGAACGCTATATAGAACCAGAGGGCATCGTCATGGTGTGGACTTCGGTCCTGCGGGGAGAAATTCGTCCAACGGAGAGATAGTTTCGTGCGCGGCAACATTTCGCCGCATGCGGGACATGCAATGTATGCTCTCCAACCATCCTCTGGCCACTCGGTTTGATCAGGAACTGTATCTGGAGGGTTGGGAAATGGGAGCACGATGGGTTGCGTGTACTTGTGGCACCCTGGAGTCTCGCAGAGAAAAAACGGCAGCGCAGGCATTGGCAGATGTTATGCATGACCTCGACGCCCTGCAAGAGTCAAGTCGGGAACTATCCGCGAGATCAGCGACTCACTCCGCCCCTCTCCCGAGGCATGATTTGCGCCAGAATTGAAAATCTCGACCTTCCGTCTGGGACTCGCCACCCGGACGGATCGCGCGGGGTGGCCTTGACCGGCTACCCCGTTTGCATTTGGAGAAACAATGGAACACGTTACCTCAGAACAAGCTGAAGCACTATGCATGGAGATCGCCAAGAGCGATCCCGTACTCGCGGAGACCTTGCGCCACGTTCTCCCTTCTCTGGAAACCCATGACGAAGCCTACATGTTCGGATACAAGAACCTTTCACTGCGCCAGAACGCCACGATCCTGCAGGCATTGGCCGTTGTGGCGCCGGACTCGCTGGCCGAGATCGCGAAGAACACGGGAAAGACAGCATGAGAAAACAGCCGGCGAAGAAAACAGTGAAGAAAGCCGCGAGCCCGACAAAAGCGCGCGAACGTGGCGACGACATCCCGGTCAATCTCGGCCGTCACGAGTTCCAGTGCTCGATCTGTACCC
>PLWX01000218.1 GCA_003151155.1 Acidobacteriaceae bacterium | reverse complement strand
GCGCTGTTCAAGAACCAGTGGCAGCTGAAGACGGCTTCGCAGGAAGATTACTTGCGGCTGGTGGAAGAAAAATACCGGCCGATCCTGCATAAGCTGCAGGATGAGGTAATTGCGTCAGGATGGTTTGAGCCGAAGGTGGTTTACGGCTACTGGCCGGCGCAGGGGGATGGCAACGACCTGGTTGTCTATCATCCGCCGACCGAATCGGAAGGCCCGCAAGAATTTCTGAGGTTTACTTTTCCGCGTCAACGGGAAGGACGCCGGCTCTGCATCTCGGACTTCTTCCTGCCGAAATCATCAGGACAGTTCGATGTGCTCGGCCTCAGTTGCGTAACGATCGGCGCGCAGGCTTCACACGTCACTCAGCAACTGTTTGAAGCTGGCGAGTACACCAAGTATCTCTACGTGCACGGCCTCTCCGTGGAGACGGCAGAAGCGCTGGCGGAGTTCATGCACAAGCGGGTGCGCGAAGAACTGGGATTCGCGAACGAGGATTCGCCGCGGATCAACGACCTCTTTCATCAGAAGTATCGTGGTTCGCGCTATTCTTTCGGCTATCCTGCGTGCCCGAACCTTGAGGACCAGACGAAGCTCTTCCAGTTGCTGGAGCCCGACAAGACGATCGGCGTGCATTTGACGACCGGATTCCTGCTCGATCCAGAGCAGTCGACTTCCGCGCTCGTGGTGCATCATCCGGCGGCGAAGTATTTTGTGGTTTAGAAATTGGTAACCCCTACCCTTGGTACGGTTCTTTGTTTTCTATATTTTGCGAAGGAAATTTCCGTAAAATATTGATTGCAGGAGAGTTGCGGGTAAAATCTTCAAAACAGGGGAGTTGCACCTGATCCGCAGGTGCCGTCCTCTGAAGGGGACTCATTTNNACCTCGAGCTGCTCGTTGGTGATAGGGATTTCTGCGACTCCGCCGCTTCGCGGCTTCGCTCAGATGACAGGGAGCGAGGGTACTTCCGAGCGAAACGCAAGGTGCTTCGGCGGAGAACGCGGATTGCTCTCCACGTTCTCCGCTCAGCATGACAGGAGCTCACACTGCCACGGGGCTCGCTTAGAGTGAAAGGCCTGAATAAGAGAGCTGTGCGCTCGATTTCAAAGAGCTGAATAAAGAGCTGAATATAGTTGCTGGGAATGCCCCACATGCGCACGATAGGCGCTGCGATGTCGAACGGTCTGTGATCTGTGATGGGGTTGCGCGTGAGCGCGATTACGTGCCGATGTTCTACGAAGTTTTCTTTGCGGGTTCAACGCGATACATCGTCCCGCGACAGTCCTTCGCGCCGCAGTAGCAGGGGGCTTCGTCGTCTCCGTCGTAGAGGCAATAATCGTAGGTGAGCTCTTCGCCGGGTTCGATGTTGCGGATCGCCTGGATCCAGACTCGGTCGCCGTATTCTTCCGTCTCGCAATTTGCGTCGCAGGAGTGGTTGATGAACATCGCCATGGAGTGACCGTCGATAACCTGGGTGCCATCGCCCACGCCGAAGAGGTAAGTGTCGGCACGGTCTTCGTAGAGAACGTCCGCGGCCTCTTTAGTCATGCGCGGGCCGTCATATTCGAGGATCAGCGTGCCTTTCTTGATCGGCTGGGTGGAGAACACGCCGGCGGCATGAATGTGGGAGCTGCGAATGATGGCGAGTTGTGAGTTGCGCTTGGATTTCATCAGGACCTGAGTCAGCGGATTGGAAAAAGCCGCCAGCGTAAGCTGACGGCTGTTCTTCAATGTGAGCGCTCGTTAGAACGGGATATCGTCGTCGGTAATCTCGCCGTGGTTGCCGGCTGGGGCGGAGTCGAAATCGTGACCGGCTTCGGCGGGACGCTGATCGAAGCCACCACCGGATGCTTTTTTGCGGAAGCCACCGCCGCCACCCTCTTCTCCACCGCTGTCGCCGCGGCCGCCGAGCAGGACGATGTCATTGGCGACAATCTCGGTGCGGTACTTCTTTTCGCCGGTCTTCTGGTCTTCCCAGCTATTGGTGGTGAGCCGGCCTTCGATGTAGATCTTGTTGCCCTTCTTCACGTACTCGCCAATGATCTCGGCGAGCTTCTGCCAGGCAACGATGTTGTGCCACTCGGTGCGGTCCTGCCACTCGCCCTGCTTGTCTTTATAGCGCTCGCTGGTAGCGATGGAGAACTTTGCGACGGCCGTGCCCTGAGGGGTGTACTTCACCTCGGGGTCTTTGCCAAGATTGCCGATGAGGATGACTTTGTTAACGCTTTTAGGCATGAGGGCGCTCCTATTTTTCTCGAATGGACAATATATCAGCCAGCCGACGACCGTGCGAATGATAGCCGGGGGCTGCTTTGGTGGGAGTCGGGAATTTCCGGCTACGGGTAAATCTTATAGAGCATGAAGTAGATCACCACGCCCGTAATACTCACGTAGGCCCAAAGCGGATAGGTCCAACGGGCGATGGCGCGATGTTGCGGGTAGCGGGCTTTGAGGCCGCGGGTCAGTGTGATGAGCACCAGCGGAACGATCACCACCGCGAGAATGGTATGCGAGATCAGGATGGTGAAATAGATATCTCTCGCCAGCGGCGGTCCGGCGAAATGCTTCTGCACCGATCCGCTCTGCGTCCCCAGCAGGGTGTGATAGGTGAGGTAGCAGATGAGGAAGACGGTCGAGGTGATGAAGGCCGAGATCATGAACTTCTTGTGGATCGCCGGGCGGTTTGTCTTGATGAAATAGACGCCCGTGCCGATGAGGACGGCGGCGGCTCCATTGAGGGTGGCATTGATGACAGGGAAGATGCTGAGATCGATTTGCATTGGTTAGGCGGCCGATTTGGTGGTGCGTCGATTCGCGAGCGAGAAAGCAATCACAAACATAATGACGGCGAAACCACCGAGGATGGCGAGATCGAAGCCAACGGGGAAGCCGGGTGAAGCGGCTTGGGGATACATGAGCGCACGCAGGGCTTCGGTGCCGTAGGTGAGCGGGTTGATACGCATCAGCAGGGCGAGCCACTTGGAAGCGTCCTTGACGGCGAAGAGCGATCCCGATAAGAGCCAGAGCGGAATCAAAAACAAGTTGATGATGGCGTGAAAGGCTTGGGTGGAATCCATCGGCCAGGCGATCGCGAAGCCGAGTGCGGTCAGCGAAAACGAGACGAGGAAGACGGTTAGCACGATCAGCAGAAAACTGTTCAGGGTGAAGTGCACGCCGATGAGCGGCGCGAAGACGAGGAAGATCAGGCCTTGAATGGTCGCGAGCGTGGTGCCGCCAAGCACTTTGCCCATGACGATCACGGTGCGGCTCACCGGCGCGACCAGCACGCTGAGCAGAAAGCCCTCGTTGCGATCTTCGATCACCGACATCATGGTGAAGATCGAGGTGAAGAGGATGATCATGGTGAGCGCGCCGGGGAAGAAGAAGTCGAGATAGTGCTGGCCGGTACCGTTGGCGCCGCGCATGGAGTTGCCGAAGCCGGAGCCGATGACGATCCAGAAGAGCAGCGGCGAGAGGATGACGCCGACGACGCGCGCCTTCTGGCGGTAAAAGCGCACGATCTCGCGCTGCCAGAGCGAGATCGACGGAATGACCGTGCCGGGATTGATCGGTTGGGTTTGCGGAGCTACTGCGGAAACGGTCGCCATATTAATGCTTCTTCTTTTTCTTGCCGGCTGCTTCGGCCTGCTTGGCTTGCTCGTCTTCGGTCCAGAAACGGTGGCCGGTGCGACGGATGAAAACGTCTTCCAACGTCGGCTTGCTGACGGAGATGGATTGAATATCGCCGGGGAAGGCTTCGACCACATCGGTCACGAAGCGGTGCCCTTGTTCGCGTTCGAAGCGTACCTTGCCGTCGAGGGCCGTGGCTTCGACGCCGAAACGCTGGTTAAGCCGCAGTGCCAAGGATTCCGGATCGTTGGTCTCGAGCACGATGACGTCGCCGCCGATTTCGTGCTTGAGTTCTGCCGGCGTGCCGAGTGCAACCAGTTTGCCCGAACTCAAGATGGCAAGACGGTCACACTTCTCGGCTTCTTCCATCAAATGTGTCGTCACGATCACGGTCGCGCGTTCTTCGTCGCGGAGAATCTGCAGGTACTGCCAGAGATCGCGTCGCGCGCCGGGATCGAGGCCCGTGGTGGGTTCATCGAGTAAAAGCACCGACGGATGATGTAGGAGGCCCTTGGCAAGTTCAAGACGGCGCTTCATGCCGCCGGAGAAGGTTTCGGCTTTCTCGTTGGAGCGATCGTCGAGACGGACGCGGCGAAGCATTTCATTCACGCGTTGTTTCAGAACGGCGCCTTTCAGTCCGTAGAGGTGGCCTATGTGGGTGAGGTTTTCGGCGGCGGTCAGTTTGACGTCGATGCTTTGCGCCTGGAAGACAACGCCGATTTCGCGGCGCAGTGCGGCGGGATCTTTGGCGGCATCGTGTCCCTGGATGATGGCGCGACCGGAGCCGGGCAGCATCAAGGTGGAAAGGATGCGGAACATCGTGGTCTTGCCGCTGCCGTTGGGACCGAGGAGGCCGAAGATCTCGGCTGGACGGACGGCGAACGATACGCCATCGAGCGCGACGCGCTTGTCGTAAGTGTGGCGAAGGTCCTGGACTTCAATCACAGGAGTTCCGGTGAACGCAGCAGAGCTAGTGTCGGCCGGAGGAATTGTCGTGGAAAGACTCACGTCTTAATTGTACGGCACAAAATGCAAGAAGCAGGGCGCCGGCCCTGCTTCCGAGGAAGAAAGTGAATGCCAGTTAAATGGTTCGATTGAGCATCATCACCGTGAAGAGCAGAGGCAAGTAGGTGACCGAGGCCAGAAGAAGTTGTCTCGCATACTTCTTGGAGTGCGGTGAACTCGGGGAGAGGTTCATGGTGTACATCCGCAAACTCGCCCAGAACATGAACGCGCCAAGAAGGATCGCTGCGACAAAATAAATCTTTCCCGCGAAGTGCAGGAAGGTCGGCATCAGCGTGACCGGGAAGAGCAGGATCGCGTAGGCAAGGATGGCGCGCGCCGTGGAGCGGCCATCGCGCTCGACCACCGGCAGCATCTTGATGCCGGCGTTCTCGTAATCATCGCGATAGAGCCACGCGATGGAATGGAAGTGAGGGAACTGCCAGAAGAAGAGAATCGAGAACAGTACGACGGCTTCCCAATCGAGACGGCCGCGGATGGCGGTCCAGCCAAGCACGGGAGGCATGGCACCGGGAAAAGCGCCGATCGTAGTGCAGATGGGATGAACTTTTTTCAGCGGCGTGTACGCCATCAGGTAGATCATGCTGGTCATCAGCGAGAGCGCCGCGGTTAACCAGTTGGTCGTGAGTCCGAGGTAGCCGGCGCCGCCGATCATCATCACCAGGGAGACGACCATGCCGTGACCGAGGCTCATGCTTCCGGTGACAAGCGGACGGATAGCGGTGCGGCGCATCTTCGCATCCGTTTCGCGCTCGATGATTTCGTTCATGGCCGCGGTGCCGCCGGAGACCAAGCCGATGCCGAGCAGGGCATTGAAGAGTGTCCAACTGACCAGGGGCTGTCCGGATTTCGCAGCGCCGAAGAAGAAGCCGGTCCAGGCGGTCATGACGATCAGTGTCGTAACGCGAGCCTTGGTGAGCTCCGCATAATCGCGGGCGAGAGAGGAAAAGCCTGGCCGGGGAACCGCGAGTGGCTGGGTAACCGAACTCATGCGGTCTCCTTAGGGAACCGGATGGCAAAGGAACGTCGAGCGGAAAAACCGTGTGAAGTCAGGACCGTGCTCCTCGGCAAAGCTGCCGCAAAGGAAATGGGCATTCCTGTCGCATCGTTCGACAGTCAATGCCAGGTGCAATGTGTTTGGTGGCTACCCCAAATGCGTCCAGTCAACCCCGTATGCCGTCTGGAACGCTACCTAATTTGTGCCGCAAGCAAGATAACACGGTACGTCAAGCCTGATAAGTACGACAGAGAATTCTATCACTGCGCTGCGAAGGCGAAGTCGGTGCCCGTCTTCGCTTCCTTGGCACCAACGTGGATGTGTAGGGTCTGCTCGCCGAGTTTTTCGTGCACCGCTGCCAAGGTGTAATCGCCTGGCGGCAGATTGCCGATGGTGAAATTGCCGTGCGCGTCGGTGACAGCGAAAAAAGGATTTGGGAGAACGCTGAGATACATTCGCATCCAGGGATGCTGGTTGCATTGGATGGGAATCATTAGTTCAGGGTTCGCAAATATTTTCTCAATTACCGGAGAGGTTGGCATCTGCGATTCGTTCCATTTTGGATTGTTTTGCGGTGAGGGATGGATGTTATGGGTCGCGGTATCGCTGTTGGTGAAGTGCACGGGCACATTCACCATGGTCGCCGCCACGTGCGGGATGTAGCGGCAACCTTTCTGGTCGATGGTTAAGGGTGAGGTGAGCACGTAAAGGCGTTGTGGTTTGAGTCCGTTCTTCACGTACACCAGGACATTCGCAAATTTGCCGTCACTCACCGCATAGATTTCGGTTTGATTTTCGCCGCGACATCCGGGGTCCATGCTCATGTCGATCTTCGTGGCTTTCGGAACCGCGCCGGAGAAATGCACGGTTCCACTCACACTTGCGAGAGTAGCGGGATCAACCGGAGCAGCGGGCTGCGATGATTTCTCGCGCACACGATCCGCGATATGCGGGTCACCTTTTTGGCTGCATCCAGCAAAGAATAAACAGAGAAGAATTCCTGAAAGAGTTGTAAGGGTCGTTGGTCGGATCATAGGCAAGTGTGCACCACCGGGTTAATTCTATCGTGCAGCTCAGAATATGAAATGGTTGCGAAACATTGCAACCAGCAGGAGCTCCGATCTTGCACAATTTGAGATCACGCAATTTTTTCGTGGTGGGGTCGAGCAAGAATTTCCCGTGCCATGCAAAAGCTACGTCATGCACGTAAGTGGCTGGTTGGTGAAGTCGCTTATTTTCAGCAAAATTCTTTGCGTTTAAGTTTGGCAGATGAGGTGCAACGAAGAAAGCCAGACGAAGTGGCGCAAGAAAGAGCGTTGATCGGGGTTTCGGCCAGAGGCCCCAGACCAACGCTCTTTCTATTGCTGCAAACCTTTTCCCATTCAGAATCCTGCAACTCCCATGAACGCATAGTCATCTTGAAGGCGATATGACGACTGCAACGCGTCCTCCTCTACCGCCTTTCACTCACGAAACCGCAACCCAGAAAGTCCGCATGGCCGAAGACGGTTGGAACTCGCGCGATCCCGAAAAGGTCTCGCTTGCGTATACGCAGGATTCCGTGTAGCGCAATCGTTCCGAGTTTCTGCATGGGCGCGAGGCGATCGTCGCGTTCCTGAAACGGAAGTGGACCAGGGAATTAGATTACCGGTTGATCAAGGAACTGTGGGCGTTCGAAGGCGATCGCATCGCAGTGCGCTTCGCGTATGAATGGCACGATGACGCGGGAAACTGGTTTCGTTCGTACGGCAACGAGAACTGGGAGTTCGATGAGAACGGACTGATGAAGCGGAGACTCGCCAGCATCAATGATCTGCCGATCAAAGAAACAGACCGGAAATATCATTGGCCGCTGGGACGGCGACCCGATGATCATCCCGGTCTGAGCGAGCTTGGATTCTAATTACGGAGTGGCGTGGTTCGCGATGTAGGTTCCTGTCGCATAGCCGATCGCTGCGCCGACCAGGATGTCAGAAGGATAGTGTTTGTGCGCAGGCAGACGCGCAAGGCTGAGGCCGGTGGCAAGTCCATAGGATCCCCAAACCACCCACGGTTTATGCGGATAACGGTGTGCGATCGCAGCCGCGAATGCGAAGCTTGTGGTGGCATGCCCCGAGGTAAATGAACCGGCGCGGCTGCGGCTGAAGAATGCGCCCGTGCTGTTTGGTTGATACGGATACTGACGGCGGAAGCCTTCCTTGATGCCGAGGTTAATCACCTGCCCGAATCCGCCCGCGGCCAGCGCGACAAAAGCGTTGTTGGCAAGCGTGGGATTATCTTTCGCGCATCCTGAAATCCAGGCAATTCCACCGGCTCCTAGTTCGAGACCGATACCGATATTCGAGGCGCGGTCGCTGTCCTGCTGCAAGGTCGGCGACTTAAATCGATTCTCGGCAGGCCGATCCCCGTAGGCGATCAGGAGTCCAGTCGCGGCTGCGACCGGCAACTCCCACGCCAGGTTCTTCGGGCGGATCGCGTTTCGCGGGGTGTCAGCGAAGCCGTGCAGCATGGTTTTGCTGTCGCGTCCGAGGGCGCGACCGAAGGGTCCGAGATGACAAGGAGGCGCGGGTGCATCTTGTGCGGGGGCAAAGCCGCAGCCAAGGAAGAGAACTACGAGCAGATGGGGGAGAGCCGAGGAATGTCTCACCCGACGTACGATGCAGGATAGGAGGCGGGTGCTGCACTACTTAGATCGCGAGCGGCTGGATGCGCACGTTAGATGAGCTGCAGCTTATCGGTGATGTCGAGGCCGGTGCGGCGGAGCAGGGAGGCGACGGTCTGCTCGTTGAGGCGCGTGGCGTCGTATTCCACGCGTACCGTGCGTTCCTGTTCCTTAAAAAGAATGCGTCGGATTCCATAAACCTCGCGCAGGCTGTCAAGGGCGCGCATCTTGGCTTCGCCAGGTTGCTGTCCATAATGGAAAACTACATCGACGGATGTCATTTCGGTTCTTGCCTCTCGATGGATGTCGCCAAATCACTCAAGCCCATTCGGCCAGACTGCATACTTGCATCTATCAATATAAGGCATCGGCGCCGTTGTGAAACAGCGGCAGTCGGTTCCAAAGAACGGCATGGCAGTCCGACGTAGAAAAAGCTCGGCGACTGATGCAGACACTGGGGCATTTCCGACCCAACCCGTGTCCGCGTCGGACACAGTTCCGACGCGAGGGGCCGGCAGGAAGCGCCGCGTGACGGTCGCTGCATCGCAGACATATTCACCAACATCGGATAAGGTGGATGCGCCCCAAGTCGAGGTGACGGATCTCGTACTGCCCGACGTGACGCGCCCCGCAGGGAGTAAACGCGTGGTGCGATATGTCAGCGGAGTGGCGCAAGAGTTTTCACAGGAACTGGAAGAGTTTCTAGCGCGCGATGTGGAACCGATATAGCTGCCTTCGCGGCCCGAACAGGAAGGACGAAGGTTGGAGAGGGTCAAAGACGTAGTTTGCGGAATGACGATCGATCCGGAGCGAGCGGCAGGTGCTCTCGACTATCGAGGCAAGAAATATCATTTCTGCAGCAAGGGATGCGTTGCAAAGTTCGAAGCGGACGCCGAAAAATACCTCCACCCAAACTACAAGCCGGGGGGGATGGGGCATGGGCCAGTCACGATTACAGCCGCGCCCTCTGCAGCGATGCTCACCCAGATTGCGGGGTCAGCACCCGTCTTGGTGAAAGATCCGGTCTGCGGTATGAACGTGAATCCCGCAAAGGCCGCGGGGTCCGTCGAGCACCACGGTAAGACCTACCACTTCTGCAGCAAGGGATGTGTCGCAAAGTTCCAGGCTGATCCGGAAAAATATGTGGATCCGAATTTCAAGCCGGGTGGCATGTCACATGCGCCGGTGACTATCGCTCCGGCAGCGCCGAAAGCGTCACTCAAGCAATCGAACGTTGCCATTTACACCTGCCCGATGGATCCGGAAGTGCGGCAAGAGGGGCCCGGGATATGTCCGAAATGCGGCATGGCGCTGGAGCCGCGCACCATCACCGCAACCGAAGAAGCGAATCCCGAACTTATACAAATGACGCGCCGCTTCTGGTGGAGTGTCGCCCTAGGTGTACCGCTACTTGCCTTGGCGATGGGGCACATGCTCACACCACTCGCGCATTCTCTAAGTGCCCAGTCGGTGGCCTGGATCGAGTTCGCGCTAGCCACGCCGATTGTGCTTTGGGGAGGATGGCCTTTCTTCGAGCGTTTTGCAGCCTCCATCAAGTTCCGAAGCCCAAACATGTTCACCCTGATCGGCATGGGGGTTGGCGTGTCGTTCCTCTACAGCGTCGTGGCGACGATCGCTCCGCAGGTTTTTCCTGCAAGCTTGCGCGGACCACACGGCGTGCCTGATGTGTACTTCGAAGCCGCCGCAGCGATCACAATTCTTGTTTTGCTCGGGCAGGTGCTGGAGCTCCGGGCGCGCAGCCGAACCAGCAGCGCGATCCGCGCCTTGCTTGATCTCGCTCCGAAAACCGCACGCCGCATCGCCACCGACGAGTCGGAACGCGATGTTCCTCTCGGTGAAGTTCAGAAGGGCGACCGCCTGCGTGTACGGCCAGGCGAGAAAGTTCCGGTCGATGGAGTAATCCTCTCGGGTTCGAGTTCAGTCGATGAATCGATAGTGACCGGCGAATCTCTGCCTGCCGACAAGGGCGAGGGTTCGCAAGTGATCGGTGGAACCCTCAATGGCAACGGATCGTTCGTGCTGCGCGCTGAGCGGGTGGGCAGCGAGACCATGCTGGCGCAGATCGTCAAGATGGTCAGCGAAGCGCAACGCAGCCGCGCGCCGATTCAGCGCCTGGCCGACAAAGTGTCCGCCATCTTCGTTCCCGCGGTCATCGGGGTTGCGGTGCTCACGTTCATTATCTGGATGCTAGTGGGACCACAACCGCGTTTCGCTGTCGCATTGGTCAATGCAGTGGCAGTGCTGATCATTGCTTGCCCGTGCGCACTGGGACTGGCGACGCCAATGGCGATCATGGTCGGGACAGGGCGAGGCGCGCATGCGGGGGTTCTGATCCGCAATGCCGAAGCACTGGAGACGATGGAACGCGTCAACACGCTGGTGATCGACAAGACCGGAACGCTTACGGAAGGGAAGCCTGAACTGTTAGTGGTGCAGGCCATCGCGCCGTTGAGCGAAGAAGATGTCGTCTCCCTGGCCGCGGCGGTGGAGCGAGGCAGTGAGCACGCGCTCGGCGCAGCGGTGGTACGTGCCGCCGAGGCCGGCAAGCTGACGATTCCCGGAGCGAGTAACTTTCAGGCCGTGACTGGTCTTGGAGTACGCGCGATGGTGCAAGGAAAGTCCGTAGCTGTCGGAAGTGACGCTTTCTTAAAGCAGTTCGGATCGACCTCCGATCCTCTGGCAACGCAAGCCACCAGCCTGCGCGAACAAGGCCAGACGGTGATGTTCGTTACGGTGAATGATCAGCTCGCAGGTTTACTCGGTGTGGCTGATCCCATTAAGGCCAGCACCGCCGAAGCCTTGCAATCGCTACGCGACGAAAAGCTAATGGTCGTGATGCTTACCGGCGACAACCGAGTGACCGCCGAGGCGGTCGCAAAGCAGTTAGGCATCCGTCACTTCGAAGCCGGAGTCTTGCCGCAGCGCAAGGCCGACGTGGTACGCGCCCTGCAAAAAGAAGGGAAGCGAGTTGCCATGGCAGGCGACGGCATCAACGACGCTCCTGCGCTGGCGGCTGCTGATGTGGGCATCGCGATGGGCACAGGGGCCGATATCGCCATGGAAAGTGGCGGCATCACGCTGCTGAAAGGCGATCTGCGCGGCATTCTGCGCGCCCGTCGTTTGAGTGAAGCCACGATGCGCAACATTCGCCAGAATCTTTTCTTTGCATTTTTCTATAACGCGATTGGAGTCCCGATCGCCGCCGGCGCTTTGTACCCGGTCTTTGGCTGGAAGTTCAGCCCGATTCTTGCGGCGGCTGCCATGAGCTTCAGTTCGGTGTCGGTGATTACCAACGCCCTGCGCCTGCGCACCGTGAAACTCTAAAGAATAATTGTTAAGCGCGCTCATTTCGATCCAAAGATAACAAGCGGCGGCAGAACTCATCAGGGTTTGAATGAGAAGAGGATCTTCCTACAGCGATCTCAAATAATTCTCAATATCCGGCGACGTCCAATTCGCCCCGCCGATAAACTTTCTGCGGATCTTCCCGTCTTTATCAATGATGTAGGTTTCGGGGAACTTGTAGGTGCCGTACAGCGCGTTCGACTTGTTGGCGGCGTCGCGCACGGTGAGCAGATCGATGTGATGGTCGCGGATGAACTGCTTGTAGGCGTTGTCGTCCACATCCGTGCTCACGGCGAGAATCACGACCTTATCGCCTACATCTTTTTGCAGGGCGACCAGCGACGGCATTTCTTCCACGCAGGGAGGGCACCACGTGGCCCAGAAGTTCAAAACCACCGTTTTGCCACGGAGGTCTTTCAAGGAAACCGTGTGCTGTGAGTCGGTTACGGTGAACTGCGGGGCTTCGGTCCCAATTTGCGCCGGGCGGGTGCCCTGGTAGCAACTACAAAGAAAGAAGGTCAGCGAGAGCAGGACGAAATGCGGGAAACGGTTCACAACTTTATAATAACGAAGTAGGATGAACAGAGCCACACCCGGTTCGTGGGAATCCGGGTTCTCCGCAGCTCAGTTCCTTGAGTCTCCCACCAGCGTTTTTTATGCCCTTTCGCAAGCGCACTCGTCGCAGCTACCGGAGACCGATCGTTTCGGTTATCGTTCCCGCGCGCAATGAGGAAGCGTGCCTGGAGAGCTGTCTCAAGTCGTTGACCGCGCAGCAGGGAATTCCATTCGAAATCATTCTCGTCGACGACGGTTCTACTGACGGCACCCGCAAGATCGCGGAGAGCTTTCATGCCGTCCGCGTGATGGCCGCGCCGCCGCTGCCCGAGGGGTGGTGCGGCAAGTCGAACGCCGTGGCCTTCGGTGCCCGTCATGCTCGTGGCGATTGGTTTCTGTTCACTGATGCAGATACCATTCATAAGCCGGGTTCACTCGCTCGAGCGGTTTCCGAAGCAGAGCGCCATGGCGCCGATCTGCTTTCGTATTCTCCCGAACAGATCGTAAAGAGCTTCTGGGAACGTGCCCTGATGCCGGTAGTATTTGCCGAACTGGCCGCCACGTTCAAGCCGCGCGAGGTGAGCGATCCGCGTTCTTCGGTCGCCGCGGCTAACGGGCAATACCTGCTCGTTCGCCGCCACGCCTATGAATTGATCGGCGGACATTCTTCCATCGCACACACTTTGCTCGAAGACGTGGACCTCGCACGATCGATCAAGGAAGCGGGTGGCCAGCTGTTCTTCCGCTATGGCGGCGACGCGGTAAAGACCCGCATGTATCGCAACTTCCGACAGCTCTGCGAGGGCTGGACCAAGAATCTTGCACTGCTTTTTCCCGACGCGCGGGAGCTTGCTGCCACGCGCATGGCAGAATTCGCAGTGATTGCCGCGTCGCTAGGCTGTGCGGCTGGCGCCGCGTTCCTCCAGCATTTCATCGTGGCCGCCGGTTTCGCCGGCCTGAGCGCCGCATTCTGGACAAAGTTTCTCAAGCGCATCCGCCGCGCTCATTTCAGTTCGCTTTCCGAAACCCTTTCCATCTTCGGATTGCCGCTCTTCGCCTGGTTGTTACGTCGATCGGTTAGCAGCTACGCGCGCGGCGCCGTCGCATGGAAGGGCCGCATGTATCCCGCTCCACCTTCGGAGCCGGCAACCCAGCGCGTGACGGAGAAGGTCTAAACTCGCAAGCATGACGGTCTATCTCACCAGGAAGTGCGAGTTCTCCGCATCGCACCACTATTTCAATCCGGCATTCAGCGAGGAAGAGAATCGTCGCACCTTTGGCAAGTGTGCCAACCTCAACGGTCACGGTCACAATTACACGCTGGAAGTCACGGTGAAGGGTGAAGTTGACGCGACCACTGGGTTCGTGGTCGATCTCAAGGAGTTAAAGGAGATCATGAACCGTGAGGTCGTCGATGCGATGGATCATCGCTATCTGAATCACGAGGTCGCCGAGTTCAAAGAGCAAATTCCAACCACTGAGAACATTGCCATTGCGATCTGGAAGCGCCTGGAAGGAAAGTTGCGGGTGGCGAGACTGCATCGCGTACGCTTGTTTGAGATGCACGATCTCTGGGTTGATTTCTACGGGGAAGCATGAAGGCCCATCTAACCCGCCGTTATTGGTTTGCCGCCTCGCACCGGCTGCATTCTGAAAAGCTCAGTGAAGCCGAGAACCGTTCGGTCTATGGAAAATGCAACAACCCGTTTGGTCATGGGCATAACTATGCCCTCGAAGTGACCGTCAGCGGGGCGGTGGCGAAAGAGACCGGGATGGTGTGTGACCTGGGCATCCTCGATCGTGCGGTAGGCGAACATGTGCTCGAGCGCTTCGACCATCAGAATTTGAACTACATTCCAGAGTTTCAAGACCAAGTGCCTACAACGGAAAATCTCTGCATCTCGATTTACAACATTCTGAAGCGAGCTCTTCCTGAAATACATCTGGATAAGGTAAGACTGGAAGAGACGTCGCAGAACAGTTTCGAAGTGGTGAGCGACTAGAATCAAGTTGTCGAGGGGATCAACCCCTGAGGCACACGTGAAATTGAACGATGAAGCCACAACCCTGACCGGCGCCAGTACCGAAGATCTCGTTGCCGAACTTCTGCAACGAATTGGCGAAGATCCCAAGCGCGAGGGTTTGCTGCGCACCCCCGAACGTTACGCGAAGGCGTTGAAGTATCTCACCAAGGGCTACGACGAAGATCCAGAGACCGTGCTCAACGGCGCACTCTTCACGGTCACCTACGATGAGATGGTCATCGTGAAAGACATCGAGATGTTCAGCCTCTGCGAACATCACATGCTGCCGTTTTTCGGAAAAGTTCATATTGCTTATATCCCCAAGGGCAAGGTCATTGGCCTGAGCAAGCTGCCGCGCCTGGTCGAAGTATTTGCGCGTCGATTACAGGTACAGGAGCGATTGACCACCGAGATCGCTGAGACCATTCAACGGGTGATCGACCCACTAGGAGTGGGCATCATCATCGAGGCGCGTCATCTTTGCATGATGATGCGCGGCGTGGAGAAGCAACATTCTTCCACGGTGACATCGGCGATGCTTGGAGCCTTCCGCGCTCATCAGACGCGCGAAGAATTCCTCTCCCTGGTGCGTAGCGGAAAGACGAACGGCTTCTAGGCTGGGAAATCTGCTATCTTCGCAGGCATCAGGAATGTCCATGCCGAAGAAACCGGTTCCGCATAAAAAGCCGAACGCTCCCAAACCCAGACACTTTCCGCACGTCGCGTTGCGCCGCATGGAAGACCAGGTCGTGCTGGTCACCGGCGGCAATCGAGGCATCGGGTTGGCCATTGCTCACGCACTGGCTCGTGAAGGCGCCAGCGTCATCATCACCGGACGCGACGAGCAAGCGCTTCGCCATGCTTCCGATGAAATCACCCGCAGCGGCGGTTCCGTCGTCAGCCATCTCTGTGACATACGGGACGAAGATTCTGTCGATAACCTGTTCACCGACATCGGCCGCCACTTTCCCCAGATCGATGTTCTAATCAACAACGCTGGACTCGCCCAGCCTAACGCCCATATTGAAAAGCTCTCGCTCGAGAATTGGCGCGCTGCTCTTGAGACAAATCTCACGGGCGCATTTCTCTGTACCCGGGCTGCATTGCCGCTCATGCGTCGCGGCTCGACGATCGTCAACAATGTGTCGATCGCCGCGACAACGGCCTTCGCCGGCATGGCTGCCTATAGCGCGTCGAAGGCTGGCTTGCTTTCGTTCACCAACACTCTCCGAGAAGAGATGCGACCGCGCGGCATTCGCGTCATCGCGTTTACGCCGGGCGCGACCAATACTGACATCTGGAAACAATTCTGGAAAGAAGCTCCGCGGGAAAAGATGATGGCCGCCGAGAGTGTCGCGGATGCACTGGTATCGGCACTCTGCCTGCCGCCAAACGCTACCGTGCAGGATCTCGTGATCACGCCAACGGGCGGAGCACTCTAAGCCATGAAGTGGATGATCATCCTGCTTGGCCTGCTGGCCGTGCCGATCGTGGTGGTTCTCATCACGGGGATGCTGCTGCCGAAACAACACATCGCCACCCGCAGCCTACAACTCCAACAGCCGCCAGATGCGGTCTATGCGCTGATCGCAGGGCCGCCGACGTGGCGTTCGAGTATTAGCAGTTACGAGCCGGTGGGAAAGATCGAAGGAAAGACGCATTGGCGCGAGGTGGATCAGCATAACCACGCCATCACGTACGAGGAAGAAGAAGCCATGCCGACGACGCGACGCATCGTTAGCATCGCGGACAAGAATCTGCCCTTCGGCGGGACGTGGACGTATGAGATTCAGCCGTCCGGCAGCGGTTCGGTTTTGCGAATCACGGAGAACGGCGAGGTCTACAACCCGCTATTCCGTTTCGTCAGCCGGTACATCATGGGCCACACGGCAACCATCGACCATTACCTGAAGGACGTGGCCGCTCATTTCAACGAACCCGCGAGTCTCTTGAATTAGTTCCATCCGCTATACCGATACAATCTCCGCCGGTGCGGCAGGAGTTTAATCAGCAACAGTCCGGTGAGGAATCCGCCGACGTGGGCCCAGAAGGCAACGCCTCCGCGCGCCGAGGTATGTGCTGTAGAAATCGCGGTTGCCGCCCCGCCGAGGAACTGCGCAAGGAACCAGTAGCCGAGGACGATCCATGCCGGCAGCCACACGAAGAATACGAAGAAGAAGGGGACCAGCGTCAGCACGCGGGCTTTCGGATAGAGCACGAAGTACGCGCCCATCACTCCCGCAATCGCCCCGCTCGCACCCACCGTGGGTATCACCGATGTCCAGTTGAACATCACGTGCAGCAGCGCGCCCGCGATTCCGGCGCCCAGGTAGAACAGCAGGTACACGAAGTGGCCGAGATAATCCTCAACGTTGTCGCCGAAAATCCAGAGCACCCACATATTCGAGATGATGTGCCACCATCCGCTATGCAGGAACATCGAGGTCAGGATGGGCAGGAATGCCGAAAGGACAGTTACGTATCGGGTGCCCAGATAGCTCACCAACCGCAGCGGCACCTGTCCGCCGGCAAGTGCGATCGGTATCTTTACCGGGATCAGTCCGAACACCATGGCCAACTGCTGGTTCGCTCCGGGGCCCTGGGTCGCTTGGAGGAGGAAGATCGCGATATTGAAAATCAGCAGGAAGTAAGTGACGTACGGAGTGCTGAACCGAGGGGTATCGTCTTTCAGGGGAATCATGGTTGCGGGTGCGGACTCTGCGTGGGATGAAAGATGGCAGCCAGCGCTGATTTGACCCCGCGCCGCCTCACGGTACACGATAGCAGAGAATGTCCCTCGACGCAGTTCTCGTAATCGACAAGCCCACCGGATGGACCTCGCATGATGTTGTATCTCGTCTGCGTCGTATTCTCTCCGAACGGTCCGCCGGGCACCTTGGCACCCTCGATCCGATGGCGACAGGAGTATTGCCGGTCGT
>PLWX01000193.1 GCA_003151155.1 Acidobacteriaceae bacterium | reverse complement strand
TGCACATCACCGACATGTCCTGGGGGCGCCTGACGCATCCGCGCGACCTCGTACAGGTTGGCGATCAGATCCAGGTGAAAGTTCTCAAGTTCGACAAAGAGAAGCAGCGCGTTTCGCTGGGCTTTAAGCAGCTCACGCCTGACCCTTGGCTTGACGCCGCTGAACGGTATCCAATCGGCGCACGGGTGCATGGCCGCGTGATTAGCGTGACCGACTACGGCGCGTTCATCGAGCTCGAGCAGGGCATCGAAGGCTTGGTGCACGTCAGCGAGATGACCTGGTCGAAGCGGATGAAGCATCCGTCGAAGCTGGTCAACGTTGGCGATCAGGTTGACGCCGTGGTGCTCAATGTGAATCCGCAGGAGCGCCGCATCAGCCTCGGACTGAAGCAACTCGAAACGAATCCGTGGGAATCGCTGCACGAGAAGTTCCCGGTCGGCAGCACGGTCGAAGGCAAGGTGCGCAACCTCACCGACTTCGGAGCATTCATCGAGATCGAAGATGGCATCGACGGCCTGGTGCACGTCAGCAACCTGAGCTGGACCAAGCGCGTGAAGCACCCTTCGGAGGTGCTGAAGAAGGGCGACAAGGTGAAGGCTATCGTCCTCGCGATCGAGCCTGATAATCGGCGCCTCTCGCTGGGCGTGAAGCAGTTGCAGCCCGACGTATGGGAGACGTTCTTTGAAACCCATCGCGTAGGTGACGTAATTCACGGCAAGGTGCTGCGGCTTGCGAGCTTCGGTGCATTCGTCGAAATCGCGGATGGAGTCGAGGGCCTCTGCCACAACTCCGAAGCGGCCGACGAGCACGGTGCACAGCTGAAGCTGGAACCGGGCCAGGAGTTCGAGTTCAAGATCATCAAGATGAATCCGGATGAGAAGAAAGTCGGACTGAGCCTGCGTGCGGTTGGCGATGAAGCGACCCGTACCGATATCGAGAACTACAAGGCGCCGGCATCGAGTTCGCCGGGCGCCGCGACGATCGGTGAGTTGCTGAGCTGGAAACGCGAAAAGCAGGATTAGCGAATACGAAGTGGAAAGGCCGCCGGCGGGCGGCCTTTTCGTTTGCGTAAAAATGGCGGAATTACTTCTCGATGGTGAGATTGATGCGTGGTTCGGCGCGGCCATCGAATTGGCTCAACTTTTTCATCGGACTCTTCTTGTCGTCCTTCTGCGCGTAAAGCTCGTAGTCGATGTTCATTGAGAGCGCATTGAAACGATACATGCCGTCTTTCTGGGAAACGTAGCTCTTGATGGCGAGAGTTTTCGTATCTTTGAGATACACGATCGCGTCGGAAATCGGCTGGTTGTTTTTATCCGTAATCTGGCCGATCACGGTGCGGGAGGTGATGGGCTTGTCTTTTCGTTCTGGGGCCGCCCCCCCGCCAAACTGGATCTGGGCCACGGCGAAGGATGCCGAGATCAGCACCAGCAGCACTGCTGCATAACGTTTCATGGAGCCCTCCCACACGGCGCGAACGCCTTCTACAAGGATAAACCCGCTACTCGGTTAAATGTAGCGAGATATCCGCGCGCTCATTGTTCGTGATGTGAACCTTGGTTTCCGGCTTCTTGCCATCTTTGGGATGCTTAATGTCCGCGATGACGATGTAGTCACGTTCGCCGGGTGGCACCCGCTGTGCGAATTCGCCGCGACGGTCCGAAACCAACTCCCACTTCGGCTTCTTGTCGCCAACGCGCTGGATCTTGATGGGAACGCCGCCGACCGCCCGGCCATCGGCACCCCACACCGTGCCGTAGATGAGGGCGTAGTCCTTCTTCTCCCCAGCCCAGGCGGCAACGCTCGCCAGCAGCAGTAGCAGCGCCGTGGCAGCGATCACGCGGCGCCGGACTAGCCGCACGCCGCGCTCAGTACTCGCCGTCTTCACTTTCCTCTTTCGCGTCCTCTTCGTCATCGTCAGCGCCGCCCACTGGACTCAATTCCAATGGCTCGATTCCGACGACTTCAAAATCGGATCCGCACTCCGGGCAGGAGACGATCTCGCCTTCGCCCACTTCCTCTTCCGCAACGTCGAGATCGCTCTCGCATTCGGGACAGATCACCATTAACAACCTCCGTCCAATCTTGCTATGGATGCGGCAAACCCGGATTCGGCTCGCGAATTCCGTTCCACACCCATTCAGTATATTTAGAATCTCTTACTAAGATCGGTCAAGTGCAGCGACAAATTTAATGCCATTCATTCCAGTTTAGCGGGATCAGCATCCAAATCGGATGCTTACCGCGAAAGGTTCGATCATGTTTCTTGCCAAATTTCTTACCGGTTGCGCGCTTGTGATGGGCATTAGCCTCTCGTCCGTTGCCCAGACTTCGGCGGCGAAAAAGAAGGCTGACGTGGCTCCAGAGATTCGCGCTATCCTGCACGACGTCTCTGCCCAGCAGATCGATGCCAATATCAACAAGCTGGTCAGCTTCGGAAACCGTTCGACACTCTCGTCGAGTGTTCCCGCCGAATCCGGTAAGGGCATTGCGGCTGCGCGCGAATGGATCAAGAGCGAGTTCGAGCGCTACTCCAAGGAGTGTGGCGGCTGCCTCGAGGTAAAGACGGACGAGTTTACCGAAGGTCCTGTCGACCGAATTCCGAACCCCACACAAATTACCAATGTTTACGCAGTGCTACGGGGCTCCGATCCGGCGAATGCCGATCGCATGGTGCTGGTGACCGGGCACTATGACTCGCGGAACTCCGACACACTGAACACCACGGATGTGGCGCCGGGAGCCAATGACGATGGCAGCGGAACCGCTGTCAGCCTGGAATGTGCGCGCGTGATGAGCAAGCATAAGTTCCCTGCCACGATCATATTTCTGACTGTCGCGGGCGAAGAGCAGGGGCTGAACGGGAGCCGGCACTTCGCGAAGATGGCCAAGGCGCAGGGTTGGAACCTAGAGGCAGTGTTGAACAATGACATTGTCGGCGGCAACAAGACGCCGGGCGATACCCTGCAGGATCCGCACACCGTGCGCGTTTTCTCCGAAGGCATCCCCGCCAATGCTACGGATGCCGACCTGCGGATGATCCGCGCTACGGGAACGGAAAATGATTCGACCTCTCGCGAACTGGCTCGTTATATCCAGGAGGTCGGGAAAGCCGACCTGCCGAAGACGTTTCAGCCGACGCTGATCTACCGCCGAGACCGTTTCCTGCGGGGCGGCGATCACACGGGCTTCAATCAGGAAGGGTTTGCTGCGGTGCGTTTCACCGAATGGCGCGAGGACTTCAATCATCAGCACCAGACGCTACGCACCGAGAAAGGGGTCCAGTACGGCGATCTGCCCAAGTTCGTGGACTTTGACTACGTGGCGAACGTCGCGCGGCTCAACGCGGTGACGCTGGCTTCGCTGGCGATGGCGCCTGCGCCGCCGGATAACGCCAAGCTGCAGACAAAGGACCTGGACAACAACACGACGATCACGTGGAAAGCCTCGCCGGGCGGGCTTGCTACCGGTTACGAGGTCGTATGGCGGCACACTTTCGCGCCGGATTGGGAGTCGCACAAAGACTTTCCCGCGGACGCAACAACCGCCACTCTCGATGTGTCTAAAGATAATGTGATCTTCGGCATTCGCGCGGTGGGCAAGAACGGGATGAGCCCAGTCGTAATTCCGCCGCCGGAGCGGTAGTCTACTCGCAAGGAATCTTTATGGCACGTGGAACTTCCATGACGCTGAGCCTTCCGCCGTTTACCAAGGCGGTGAAGTGGCTCGTGATCATCAATGCGGGAGTTTACTTTGGTCTGTTAATTCTCTCGCTTGCGTCGCGGCAGACGGCTGGTTTGATCACCGCTTATGGTGCGCTGGTTCCTGCGGCGGTGGTTCACGGATTCATCTACCAAGTCGTCACCTACGCATTCCTGCATGGTGGAATCATGCACATCCTCGGCAATATGTTCGTGCTCTGGATGTTCGGCTCACAGATCGAGATGGACCTGGGAACGCGGCAGTTCCTGGAATTCTATTTCTGGTGCGTGATGGGCGCCGCGCTGGTGACGATCGCGGTCTCGTATGCGCCGTTCGTGGGCGTCGACCCGATGACACCTACGATTGGCGCGTCGGGCGGAGTCTTCGGGATCTATGCGGCGTTCGGGATGATCCACGGCGAGCAAGAGATCATGCTGTTCCCGCTGCCGTTCCAGATGAAGGCGAAATACTTCGTCTGGATTCTCATCCTGGTCACACTGGCGCTCGCGATCGCGCAGGCCGCGGGCTCACGCAGCGCTTCGATCGCTTACACTTGTCACCTTGGCGGATTGTTGTTCGGATACATCTATCTAAAATTCCTGCCGCGGCGCGGATTGCGATTCCTCTTTTCCGAGCGCTATTACGGGACCCGGAACGCGTATTACAAATGGAAGCGGAGACGCGCCGCGAAGAAATTTGAAGTCTACATGCGCCAGCACAAGCGTGAGGATTACTTCGATCAGTACGGCAACTTCAAAGACCCCGCAAACCGCGATAAAGACGACAAGGGCAACGGCAAATCGAATGGTGGCGGTTGGGTAAATTAGCTATTTCGCATATTGCGCTTCGCCGTTGCCAAAGGACCAGTTCTCTTTCACGACCTCGACAAGACTGATCAGCACATCTTCGCGACGCAGTTTGAGCTTCTCGTGTAATCCGTCAGCGATCGTCTTGTAGAAGGCCTGCTTCATCTCTAAGGTTCGTCCGCCATTCAACGTGACCTGGATGAAGACGCAATCGCTGGTGCGGTGAATGCCCAGGTAATCGGAATCGAAGATCATCTCGTCGGACGAGTGCTCCTCGATGACCTGGAAGCGGTCGTTTGCAGGAACGTTGATGGTCTTCAACATGGCCTCATAGACGACATCTCCGATCGTCTTTCGATACGCAGGCGACTTCCCTTGCAACAGATCAATGCGAACCAGCGGCATGAAAACTCCTCCGAGAAGTAACCTTTTTGGAGGGCGTTCGCGGAA
>PLWX01000093.1 GCA_003151155.1 Acidobacteriaceae bacterium | reverse complement strand
CGCAACATCGTCCATCGCGACATCAAACCCTCCAACATCATTCTTACCGCCGACGGCATTACCAAGATCGTGGACTTTGGGCTCGCGCGTGTTCTCAGCAGCTCCGCCATGACCCAGAGCCTTCACACCTCCGGCACGCTGCCCTACATGGCTCCCGAGCAAGTGCTGGGAGAATCGATCACCGCCGCTTGCGACGTCTGGGCCTTGGGAGTCGTTCTCGTTCAAATCCTCACGGGCAAGCATCCGTTCTCTCGCGAGAACGCGGCCGCGACTGCGTTCGCGATCCTCAATCAACCTCCCTCGAACCTGGAAGGCCTGCCGCCGGCTCTGTGTCCCGTCGCGTATCGCGCCTTAGCCAAGCAGTCGGATCATCGCTATCCTACCGCCAGGGAATTTCTCGCGGATCTCGAGGGGGCGGTCGCCGAAATCCGTGAATCGTCCGCCGCCGTCGGCTCCAGTTCCGTCACCCGCACGAACGCAGTGAGCACGCGCCAGCTGAAGCGTTATGCCGAACAAGCCTCTACGCCTCGCTGGACAAGCGCATCTTCTAGCCCGATCACTCGCCGCGTCCTCTACGTAGCGTGCGCACTGGTCGCCGTGTTGCTCCTCTCGCTTCTGATCGTTTCTATTCGCACCCGGGTGTTCTCGCTTTTCACCGTGCCCGCTGTTGACCACATCGCGGTTCTCCCGTTCGATACCCTCGGAACCGATCCGGCCAACGATCCCATCGCCGCTGGTTTAATGGACTCCCTCACCGGCGAACTCTCCAATATCAACGCGGGCAATCAGACCTTGTGGGTGGTTCCTGCCAGCGTGGTGCGCAGCCATAAAATCACCGATCCTACGGCTGCCCTGAAAGAACTCGGCGTTAACCTCGTCGTGAAGGGAAGTATTCAGCGCACCGGGGAAGATGTTCACCTTACGGTCGACCTGATCGATTCGCGCAATCTTCGTCAGATCGGCTCTGCGAGCCTCGAAGACCGCACCGGCGATATCGGCGCACTCCAGGACGAAGCCNNACTGGAGGCCGTGCTTCGCCTGCGTCTTATGAGCTCTACCTCAAAGCCTTGGGTTACATGCAGCGCTACGATAAGGCAGGCAACGTGGACGACGCCATCTCCGCACTCAACGACGCCGTCAAACTCGATCCGAAATTCTCTCTTGGCTTTGCCTCTCTCGGCGAAGCCTATCGCCTCAAGAACAAGGTCGACCCTAATCAGAAATGGACTGACCAGGCCCTCGCCAATCTCGGCCACGCCGTTCAGCTTGACGACCGGATTGCCGCACCCTTCGTCTCTCTCGCTTGGCTTCATTCTTCCTTGGGAAAGCACGATCTGGCTTTGCAGGAATTTGAGAGGGCGCTGGCCATCAATCCTCGGGATCCCGAGGCCATCAAGGGCCGAGCCCGCGAGTACGAGAGCACCGGCCGGTTGCAGGATGCCGAAGCCAATTTCAAGCAGGCGATCGCGCTGCGCCCCGATTACTGGGACGGCTATAACAGTCTTGGCTTTTTTTATTTCCGCCAGCACCGCTACCCCGACGCCATCGCGCAATTCCGCCGCGTCCTCGATCTCACTCCCGACAACGCTGCCGCCTACAGCAATCTTGCTGGCGCGTACCTCGAGTCCAGTCTCCCCAATGCGCAGTCCGAAGCAGAAAATGCCCTTCAGCGATCGCTTCAGCTTTCTCCTTCGTACAACGCCTATGCCAATCTCGGACGCCTCTACATGAGCCAGAAACGCTATGCCGAAGGCGTCCAAATGACGCGTAAGGCCCTCGATCTGAATGACCAGGACTATGCTGTGTGGGCCAACCTAACCGTGATGTACGAGTGGCTGCACGATGCCGCGCATACCCGCGAAGCTCGAGAAAAGACAATGTTCCTGCTGGAAGCTTACGTTCAGCTCCACCCTCAGGATGCCCAGGCGCACTCCTCCCTCAGCACCTACTACGCCGAAGAGAAAGACCGTCCCAATGCCCAGCGCCAGGTTGAGACCGCGCTTGCCCTGCAGCCCACCGACCCTTCCGTGCTGGCCGATGTCGCGGAAGCTTATGAAGATCTCGGAGACCGCAAGCGTGCCATCGAATATGCGGAAAAGAGTCTTCACAACGGAAATTCTCTCGACGATCTCCAGGTCCGCCCTGACATCCAGCAATTACTCGCGGATCCCAGCTTCCACCCGGCCATTCAGACAAAGCGCTAAAAGGAGAAACAAGCATGCCAGCAAAGCCGAAACGCCGCATAACGAAAACAACTTCCATCATCGTCACAGTCACCAACGGCGTGCCCTCGCAACCTTCCGTCCAAATTTCTAAAACACAACGCGTGGTCTTTGTTAACACCGATAACACGGAGTATCTGTTTGAATTGTGGAATCAGGATAACGACGATCACATCGTCGTCTGTCCCGTACTCGCCGCCAATGCTAGCTTGACCTTTCAGGCGGATCTGGATGATCTGAAACCCGGAAGCCAGTGCCACTACAATATCGAGGCAGTTGGGTCCGCACGTAAGCGCAACCGTTCGGATGACGGCGGCCATGTGATCATCATCGGTAACTAACCTGGCGGATGTATGTCACTGAATTCTGGAGCATTGAAGGCTACGGAAGGACCAAGCCCCGTCCTTCCGTAAACCCCATCCGAGTCAAAACGCTCCCCTGCTGTTACAGCCGAAATCGGCCAATCGTCTCACGACCTTTGTGGCGGTCCGTCGTCCAAAGCTGGTACGCTTCTGGCGAACGCGGAGGATTCATGCGTCTGGTCGGCGCCTTTCTGCTGCACGCGGTCCTGGCAAGCTTCATCTTTGCGCAAGCTAATCCCTCCGACAGTTCCCAGCCTTCGGCCACCATCCGTTCCAATCCGCGTCTGGTGCTGCTCAACGTGGTGGTTACAAACTCGAAGGGCGAGCCCGTCCATGGCCTGAATCAGCACGACTTTTCCGTATTCGAAGACGGCAAAGCTCAGTCCATCCGGTCCTTTGAAGAGCACAGTCATGCCGCCGCAACCGATAAGCAGAAACCGGTGCCCCCTCCGCTCAATCTCGGACCCAACGTTCACACCAACTGGGTCCCGTTTCCCAAAGATAATGTCACCAACATCCTCCTCCTTGATGTTTTGAACATGAGCGGCCAGGATCTCTTGCACGCCAAAGATGAACTGCTCAAGACAGTGCAGAACCTTCCCGCAGGACAACAGTTCGCGCTCTTCATCATGGGAACTCAGTTGCACATGGTGCAGGGTCTCACCTCAGACAAAAGTTCCATGCTCGCTGCCACCGGCCAGATCTCCGGCAAGACAGATCCCGTTTATGTCGACGCCCGTACCTTCTCCACTCAAATCGGCGAGCTGCGGGAAACCATGCTTTTGAAGAACCCCGTTGCCTTTCGTGCTCTCGTGACCACGCTTGCTACCGAGCAAGACATCAAACTTCAATCGCGTGCTCTGTACACCTACGATGGTCTTTCGCAACTGGCCCGGGCTTTGGTGGCCATTCCAGGTCGTAAAAATCTCATCTGGATTACCAGCGGCTTTCCTTTTGATCCGACGCGCGGCGACGCTGAAGATTTCACCCGGCTTAGTGCACAACTCGCCGCCAGCCAGATTGCTGTCTATCCGCTTGACGCTCGCGGCGTGATTCTCGGCCAGCCTGACGCGGCCACCCGCGACTCCGAGCTTTTCGGCACCGGCGCCAGTGTCGGTTTCCTGGATGACCTCAGCGAGGAAATGCGCGGCACTTACGAAACCATGTTCAACATCGCCGCCCAAACCGGAGGACGAGCCTTTCTCAATCAGAACGAATTCCTCCCCGCTATCTCCCGCATCGTCGAAGGCGGTGCGAATTATTACGTCATCTCTTATCGACCGAGCAATTCCCGGTGGGATGGAAAGTTCCGTAAGATTCAAGTCAAGTCATCGCAGCGCGACATCAAGCTTCTTTATCGAACCGGTTATTACGCAGTCGAAGATCCCTTGTTGCTTCCCCACAAGGAGGATCGCGATCGCGCCTTGCTGGTAGCGATGCAGCCCACGCAGCCGCCTTCCACTTCTCTAATTATCAAGACTCGCGTTGTACCACCCGCGAAGGGCAGCAATTCTGTCACTCTTGACTTCCTCGTCGATGTCGCTGATCTCTTGCTCGTCGAGACTCCATCCGCCAGGGCCAAGAAGGACATGGAAGTCATCTTCGTCGCCAACGCCATCGATCCCCAGGGCCGCCTCGCCGATACCCATTCCTGGACGGTGAAGCTATCCGTTACCGAGGCCGACATCCAGGCCATGCGGCGCACCGGGCTGCACTTGCACCAGGACGTTCCATTCAAACCCGGTTCCTATCAACTCCGCCTCGGCGTCCTCGACCGAAATTCTGGCAAAGTCGGCACCCTCGATGTTCCTGTCACCATCGCGGAAGCAGCTCCGGCAAAATGAAGCACAAGGTCGCGTGACCCACGGCACAGACCTCGCATCACGCGCAGTCTATCGTGCATTCTGGGATACCTTCCCGATCGACCCACGCTCTTTGACATAAGTTCAATGTTTAGAAGATTTTAGCTCTAACCAGTTGTGTTTTCTCGATTTTGCTTCCCATAGCCTAAGTTGCTGAAAACACACGAGGGCTAGGGGGAGGGGGTACCCGGTGCGGTACAATTCGCCCTCAACCGAGATGCACGACTCCTCGAAGCTCAAAAACGGCGTCAAGCGCGCCAGCCTCCTGCCATTCATCTTCGTGATGTACTCGTACACCACGGGCGGCCCCTTCGGCCTCGAAGGCCAAGTCACCACCTCGGGCCCTGGCATGACCCTGATCTACCACCTGCTGCTGCCATTTTTCTGGTGCATCCCGGTATCGTTTGTGTCCGCCGAACTCACTACCGCCATGCCGGTGCAAGGCGGCTTTTATCGCTGGTCACGCGCTGCCTTCGGAGACTTCTGGGGCTTCCTCGCCGGCTGGTGGAACTGGAGCGCATCGTTCATCCTGGGTGGGGTGTACGCTGTCCTCTTCGCCGACTACCTGAAATTTTTTCTCCCCACGCTCGGAGACGGTTGGACGCACTACATCGTTGCCATCGCAGTGATCGCCGCCGTAACTCTCGTCAATGTGATCGGCATCGACGCGGTAGGGAAGTTAGCGACGGTTCTCAGCATTTTGATCCTGCTCCCGATCGCCGTAATGTGCGTGATGGGAGCGATGCAGTGGCACCACAATCCCTTCCTTCCGTTCACTCCCCCCGGGGCCAGCCCAAAGCAAGTTGCAGGCGTCGGCCTGGCACTGGGACTGTGGCTCTATTCGGGCTTCGAGCAGCTTTCGACCGTCGCGGACGAAGTTGAAAATCCGCAACGCACCTTCCCGCGCGCACTCGCTTGGGTCGTACCGCTTTCGATCGCGACCTATTTCCTTCCCACACTTTTTTCGTTAGCCGCCCTCGGTGATTGGCAAAAATGGAGAGACGGATATTTTTCTGACGCTGCGCTCCTCATCGGCGGACATTGGCTCGGCCTCGCCGTTAACATTGCCGCGCTGATCACAGCTCTCTCGCTACTGAATGGAACGGTGATCGCTTCTACGCGCATGCCCTTCGCGATGGCGGAAGATGGCTATCTGCCTAAGATCCTCACCAAGGTTCATCCGCGTTTTAAAACGCCGTGGATCTC
>PLWX01000105.1 GCA_003151155.1 Acidobacteriaceae bacterium | reverse complement strand
GCAAATTCAGGAGCGCGATGCCGCCCTGCTCTCTGCGCGTACAGGCCTCGAGCACCGGGTGCAGGAGCGCACGAAACAACTGGTAGCCGCGAACCGCGATCTGGAATCTTTTTCCTACTCGGTCTCGCACGATCTTCGCGGGCCGCTGGAAATCGTGAACGGCATGAGCTACATCATCAACCATCAGTATGGCCGCGATCTCACGCCGGGATTAAAAGACTGTCTCGAACGTATCGAAGATGCGTCCAAACGCATGGCGCAACTCATCGACGACATGCTTAATCTCTCCCGTGTGACCAAGACCGAGATGCATCGCGAGCGCGTCGATCTTTCCGCGATGGTCCGTCAACTTTCCGAGGAACTCAAGCAACGCGAGCCGCAGCGAATCGTGAAATTTGTGATCGCCGAAGGCATCATCGTCCACGGCGACGCCCACCTGCTTCGCGTCGCGATGGATAACCTCGTCGGTAACGCCTGGAAATATTCGTCTAACAAAAATCCAAGTCGCATCGAATTTGGCGCGCGCGCTGCGAATCCCAGTACGGTGTATTTCGTGAAGGACAACGGCGCCGGTTTCGATCCCCGCAGCGCACAAAAGCTCTTCCAGCCCTTCCAGAGGCTGCATCCCATTTCGGAATTCCCTGGCACCGGTGTCGGTCTCGCCACCGTGCACCGCATCATGCAAAAACATGGTGGACANNTCTCTGCTTTTCCATTTCTTACAAAGTCTTGACACTCCGCGCGCATCATCACGCGTTCTGCTTCGTCCAATCAACCAAGAGGTGGATATTCCAATGGCACGAAGTTTCTTCGCATCCGTAGAACCGCAGTCCAAGCCAGAACTTCCATTCATTTACCCCACCCTCATTGAATCTCCTCTCATACTCTGTGTTGACGACGATCCCGGCATTCTCGAACTCCTGGAAGACGTGCTCACCGCCTGCGGCCTGCGTGCCATCTGTACTTCCGACTGCACCACCGCATTAAAGTTGATTGCTACCGAGCCCATCGACCTGGTTGTGCTCGATTACCAGATGCCCCAGATGGATGGCCTTACGCTCGCGCAGCAAATGCGCGCTTTTAACACGCATGTTCCGATGATCCTGTTCTCCGGTGCGCTTCTTCCATGCGAGGCCCTCGACATCGTCTCCCGCATCATTCGTAAAGGAGACGGCGCTCTCCCGCTTGCGAGCGCGATTCTCGAGACGCTCTCCGATTCAAACCGCGCGGCCTGAAAATAAAAACGGGATGGACATGTGTCCATCCCGCAAAGTACAGCGCTAACAGTTACCTACTACACAAGTCCCTGGTCCAGCATCGAGTCGGCGATCTTCAGGAAGGCGCCGATATTGGCGCCCACCACCAGATTGCCCGGCTTGCCATATTTCTCGGCAGTCTCGTAGCAATTCTTGTGGATAGCGATCATGATCTTGTGCAAACGATCGTCCACTTCTTCGCGCGTCCAGCTCAAACGCATGCTGTTCTGCGACATCTCGAGACCTGACGTGGCCACGCCGCCCGCGTTCGCTGCTTTCGCCGGACCATAAAGCAGACCGGCTTCCAGGAACAGGTTCGTCGCTTCCAGCGTGCTCGGCATGTTCGCGCCTTCCGAAACCAGCTTGCAGCCATTCTTAATGAGGTTCTTCGCGTCTTTCGCGTTGATCTCATTCTGCGTGGCGCTCGGGAATGCGCAATCGGCCTTGATGTCCCACAGCGGGTTGTAGTCGAGCTTCGGATCGAACGCGACATACTTCGCATTCTTGAATTTGTCGACATACTGCTGCATGCGCCCGCGTTTCACGTTCTTCAGTTCAAGGATGAACGCCAGCTTCTCGCGGTTGATCCCGTCCGGATCATGAACGACGCCGTTCGAATCGCTCGCCGTAACCGGCTTCGCGCCGAGATCAAGCAGCTTCTCGATGGTGTATTGCGAAACGTTGCCGCTGCCCGACACCAGGCAAGTTTTGCCTTCCAGCGTGTCTTTGCGGGTCTTCAACATTTCCTGCGCGTAATAAACGCAGCCGTAGCCGGTCGCTTCCGGACGAATCAACGAACCGCCCCAGTTCAAGCCCTTGCCCGTCAGTACACCCGTGAATTCATTGCGCAGCCGCTTGTACTGCCCGAACAGGTAGCCGATTTCCCGGCCGCCCACGCCGATATCGCCAGCCGGCACATCCGTGTCGGGTCCAATGTGGCGTTGCAGTTCCGTCATAAAGCTCTGGCAGAAGTGCATCACTTCCGCGTCGCTCTTGCCTTTAGGATCGAAGTCCGATCCACCCTTGCCGCCGCCCATGGGCAGCGTGGTCAGCGAATTCTTGAAGACCTGCTCAAAAGCGAGGAACTTCAAAATGCCGAGGTTCACCGAGGCGTGGAAGCGCAGGCCGCCTTTGTAGGGGCCGATCGCGCTGTTCATCTCAATGCGGAAGCCACGGTTCACGTGGATCTCGCCTTTGTCGTCCGTCCACGGCACGCGGAACATCAATACGCGCTCGGGCTCGGTAACGCGCTCGAGGATCTTGTTGGTGATGTATTCAGGATGCTTCTCTAATGCCGGAATCAGCGATTCCAACACTTCCTGGACTGCCTGGTGAAATTCCTTCTCGGCAGGGTTTTTTGCTTTTACCAGTGCCAACACTTCGTTGACGTATGTTCGCGGTGCCGCGATGGCGCCGGGAATCATCGTTGACAGGCTCATAAGAATGGCTCCTCCTCGTTTTACGAGGGTTACGATTTGCACTTCAGTAAGTAATCAAGTAAACGCCGCATTCGCACTGCTCGGGATCTAACGTCATTCCTTCGGAACGCCGTCGCCCCGGCTATGAAACTTCGTCGTGCTGCCTGCGGTCGCTTCTTCTCTTGATTCGAACGGATTGTCCATCCCCCCGTGCTCGCCCGCGGCGACTTCGTCGTCGTACTGCGCGAGCATACGCCGGATCTCACGATCATTCCACCGCGATACCAGCAGGGATTTTGGTACTTCGCCGTGCCCCTGGCATAATGGGCACACGACGATATCCGTAGGTTTAGAAGATTGCGTCATTTGAACCTCCTGAGGATCGATGGAGGACATGCATGACTGATATGTGTCCCAGTCCGCCTACCCGTCTGCGAACCGAACCGCCAACTGCTAAGCAGCAACTCTCCAAAGTTCGGCAGTGCCGCAAAATAAACGCCGGTGCTGGCTCAAGACTATGAGCCTGTAGAAGCAACCGGCTTAGCATTCCAATTTTTCACATGCGCCCGGTGAGTGCTTGCACACTGCGAGCGGTTGTCATTCTGTGCCCGCCAGCGCAGATTGGCTGTGACCGCAATCACCTGAGGGGGTGAGGTGATCTTCACAATGTAAAAAATTTAGCTTCTGCGCGAGCCGAATTGGCAGACTCCGTGGTTGCAGAGTAAACTTTCGCAACGGTCAGGCCAGTCCTCCTCCGTCCCTGGAAGTGCAATTATGTTTCGCTGTGCTGCTCTGCGAATCTTTGTGTGGTGCTGTCTTTCCTGCTCCGTCTGCGCTCAGGTCCTTAGCTTCCCGGGCTCCAATCCCGCCGCCATCACAAATTCAGCGCCTCTCAACCTGGTGCAGGCCACCGTCATGGATTCCAACCTCTGGCTGATCAATAGCGCTAACCGTAGCCCACTCGAAGGTCGCACCGGCTCCATCTCCAAGTTGGATCTCAAAGCCCCCGGCAAAGCGCAACGCGAATTTGAAAAGGGCTATCAGTTGTTGATGAAGAAAGATTACCCCTCCGCCCTCGACCGTCTGACCAACGCCATCTCGGTCTATCCGAAGTACGTTGCCGCGTACAACGCTCGTGGCTCGGCTTACTTAGGACTGGCGCAGAACGAAAAAGCTCGCGACGAATTTGCGCAGGCCATCTCCCTCGACGACCATCTCCCAACCTTGTTCTTGAACCTCGGATGCGCCGAGCTTGCCCTGAAGAATTACCCCGCCGCCGAACAAAATATCCAGAAGGCATCCGACATCGCGCCCCTTGATCTGGATTTGCTTACGGCCTTGGCCTACGGGCAGTATGTGAATCAGCATTACGTAGCAGCGGTCGACACGGCGCACCATGTCCACCAGCGCAAGCACTCCGGCGCGGCCATGGTTCACTTCTATGCGGCTGCCGCATGGGAGGCACAAGGGAAGTCTTCGGAAGCCGAAGGTGAACTCAACACCTTCCTGCGCGAAGACCCCAAATCACCTGCCGCCGCAGAGGCTCACCAGATCCTGATAAACCTCAAGGCGGAAGCTGCGCGGCCCGCCATCCTTCCGGTCTCTGAGGTGAAAATTTCTTACAGTTTTGTTCCCGCGAACGATGCGCCCGACGGACAAGCACGCATCCCTGCGAATATTCGTCGCAAGGTTCAGGAAGCCAGGGAGTCTCAACAGCTAGCCGAAGCAGAAGCGGATGCCGAATGCGCGTCCTGCTCGACGTTATCCTCTTCTTCGCCAATTGCGGAAGGAGCCTTCCACCACTGCGGACCGTCGGACCTCCAGCAACCTATCGACGGGCCTAACCTTTCACGCCTCTACCGACGAAGTCGCCGTCTTCTTCTCCGCCACGGAACATGGCGTTTCTGTTACCAACCTCACCAGCAGGGATGTCGGCATCCGCGATGACGGTCGCCCCCCCCGCTGTCATCACTGGCTTTCACAATGAAGCAGATTTACCGCTGCGGCTCGGCCTCGTCATCGATACCAGTGATTCCATCGCCAAGCGCCTCAAGTTCGAGCAGGGCGCAGCTGCCGACTTCATGCAGAAGGTCGTAACCCGTCCCGAAGACCTCGCCTTCGTCATTGGTTTCGCCAACTCCGTTCTTCTCGTTCAGGATTTCACCCCCGACCACACACTCATCGCGCATGGCGTCGAACAACTAGCCCCCGCCGGAGGCACCGCCCTTTGGGATTCGGTTGCCTTTGCTGCCGACAAACTCGCTAACCATCCCGAAACCCACCCAGTCGCGCGAATTCTCGTTGTTGTCAGCGACGGCGAAGACAATTCCAGCACCGCCACCGCGAAGGAAGCAATTCGCAACGCGCAGCGAGGCGGTGTCACCATCTACACCATCAGCACTCGCGAGATGACCGACGTGCCGGATTCTCAGGTCGGGGAACGCGCCTTAAAGACCCTCGCCGAACTTACCGGAGGTGCGCTGTTCACTCCCGGTTCGGTTCGCGGACTCAACGGCAGCCTCACCGATCTCCAACAGGTAATCCGTGGCCGCTACCTCGTCACTTACAAGCCTGCCTCTTTCAAACGCGACGGCCGTTACCGCGCCATCGCCATCAAGGCTGAAAAAGACGGCAAAAACCTGCACATCTATGCCCGCAAAGGCTACTTCACCAGCTCATCCAGCCCCGAATAGAGCAAATACCGACTGTCTAGCCGTGTGGGAGTGAAAGCAGAACTGCTGTCTGTTGAATCCTTTTTCGCCGACCTCACATCTCATCCCCTCATCGAGGATCATGAATATGCAATGTCACCATCTCTCCGAAATCCACGACGTAACCCCTTCCGCAAAAGGCTGCGAAGAATGTCTGAAAACCGGCTCGAAATGGGTCCATCTCCGCATGTGTCTTACCTGCGGCCATGTCGGGTGCTGCGACAGCTCTCCCAACAAACATGCGACGAAACACTTCCACCAGACGAAGCACCCCATCATGCAATCACATGAGCCCGGTGAGACCTGGCGCTGGTGTTACGTCGATAACATGGAGGTATGAATCGGGTAGCGCGGCTAGACTGCTCGTGAGGCGCACTACAGATTACGATTCTGACATGTCCACGGGTTCGTACTCCGTCCAGCGGGCGATCAGGCGACCGTCTTCCACCGCTGATTCATACCGGATCCAGAGCACCTCGCCGCCCTTGGTCTTGACGGCGAAAACTCCCTTCATCCCGCCTTCCGTCCGGTAGTGTTCGAACATCGGCGAAACGTGCGCTCCCGACGGATAGCTCACGTCATCAATCCGCATCTTCAGCAACTCGTCACGTGAATAACCGAGCAGACTGCAGGCGCTGTCATTGACCTGTACGTACTTCCGTTCTTCGTTGACTTCAACCTGGGCGGGAGGTTCGATGGGGCGCATAAGGACTGATCTAAGATTACCTGAAAGGGTGATTTGGCCGCAGTTTTACGCCTGGATTACGGCGCTTTTTATTGCAATCTTCGCTATCTCTTTCCAGAATCGGCGTACTGGGGCCTCTGTGGGCATCATCCCCAGGAAATCCCGTCTTCGACTCTCAACCCACCGACAAGCTCGCCCGCGGAATTTCTTGGGCTACCTGTTTTGTGCAGGATCAGTCCCATCCAGAAAATTCATGGGCTTTTCGGCTGCAAAGCCCCGCTTTCAGTGCTAAATTCCGCTCTATGGACATGCTTGCAATCCGGGTCGGTTGCGCTCCCGAAGATCTCGCCGGACTTTCCGACGAGATTGGCTACGATCGTCCTATCGCGCACGTGCATTGTCCCCACTGCCACGTGAGCTACGCGATGTACGGAAACGTGCACAATGGCACCGCCGATAGCTACATCCTCTGGTCTGAGGGCAAGCTGAAACGCGAATGTCCCGATCATCAGGACTCGTTCCGAACTCCATCCTCACTCAGCGCTTCACGAACTGCCTAACTTCAGGGTCGAATCTGTACCACTGTCGGAACGAGTTTCCAGATTTCGTCCATTTCCCCGTCGGTCACCGCAATACAGCCATCGGTCCAGTCATGTAACAGGTGTGCTTTACCGATGTAGCCTTCCCCATTTGGCAACCCATGAATCATGATGTCGCCACCGGGGCTGGCCTTCAACTTTTGCGCCCGCTCGCGATCGGCAGCGTTTGGATACGAAACGTGGAGCGACTTGTAATAGTGGCTGTGTTCGTTGCGAGCATCAATGACGTAATCGCCTTCCGGAGTCCGGTGATCTCCCTGGAGAGCCTTCGCGCCTTTCGGCTCTCCCCCGAGCGAAACCTTGTAGGTTCGAATCTGCTGGCCACCACGATAAAGCATCATGCGATGAGAAGACTTTTCAATGACAATGCGGTCCGCTGGAGTTTCTGCGGGAGCGGCAACCGAGCACAGTAGGGAACACAAGACCAGCGCCGCGCGCGACCGTTGTTTCAACGGCTCTCTCCTTCGTCATCCTTCTTGAAGCCGTAAGGACAATGCCGGCAGCCTGAGCGGCAGCAGAACCCGCGCCGCTTCAGATACTCCGCGGTGAAAACCATCAGGCCGTTCTCGAAGTAGAAGTCTCGGTCTTCTTCGAGGGGTTCATCGCTCATACCGCCGCCGCAGCCCCCGCGGAGCGCTCAAGATCGGTCACAGGCACGCCATCGCGATAAGTGACGGTACGGCCACCAATCGCCGGTACGCGCTCACCGGGAACAAGGATACCGACAAGGTTGAGCGGATCGGCCCCGCAGATCGTGACCGTCTCTCCGTTGGCTTGCACATGGCGCATGGCCCGCAGCGATTCTATCGCGTTCGGCAGCGCGAACTGTTCTCCAATGAATCCCGCGACGAATCGTCCCCCACGAATCTCGCCCCGGTCTTCCAGTCTCCGGAATGCAATCTGAAGATCGCGCCAGCGCGGCAGATTCGACTCGCGCGCCAGCAGGTCGCGGAACACTACACCATAGCGGCGCAAAAGCATGCGGCACACCGCCTCCGCCGCTTTGTCTTGTTGCGCGCCTTCGGAATAAAGAAGGCACCACCGTCCTGCAGAGTGACGCGGTCGCGTGCTCCGTTGTGGCCCCGAACGCCGATGCGGATCGATGAGTGCCCGCAAGTTGTCGAAGCCGTCCGCCGTGACCAGGCCCGCCGCCACAAGCTCCCACAACCCGGTTTCCACCTCCGCTTTCAGTCGATCCAGACCACGAACGATATCGGCAAAGAAAGACGCCCCGCGTTTGTTCAGGAACTCCAGGACCTGTTTCCCGACCGGGCTCAACACGCGTTCCCGCTGCTCGTCGATGTGGTGCGGCAGCATCCAGTCGGCATCCTCGCGTACGAAAAACGTGATCGGCGCCACGCTCGTTGGAACAATCCGCCGTGTGCCTTGCGCAGAATCGTCGAGGGTCGCAGGATGTGGCGACAGCCGTCCCCATCCCACCGCTCCGGTCAGACTGAGGTTATCGAGCCATCCCGGGTCGTACTTGATCATCCGGCAGGCAAGAATGTCGCGCTCCCAAGCGTTGGCCGGAATCTCGAAGCCCTGCAATTGTTGTACGACTTCCAGCAGACCGCGTTCGCCGTTGGTGCGCGTACCCTCGGCGACGTGCTGCCATCGCAACAGCCAGCGCATGAACTGTGCCGCGGTGATTGGCTCGATCGCCTTGCGCAGCGTAGTGATCGTGAGGCGGTGTATACGCGAGAGCAGTCGACGATCGCACCACTCGGTTTCGTGGGTGTCGCCCGTGAATTTGCCGCGGAGTATGCTGCCCGCCGCTTCCATCCGAAGGAACGCGTTATCGATTTCGCGCCCACTGACGCCGAGTGTAGAACCTAAAGCCGCGGCAGTCACCGGCCCCGTGTGCATCATCCATCCCTGGACGGCAGCCAGCAGAGCATCATCCGCACTCAATTCCGCGGCAAAGATTTCCGGGATTTTGCCTTCTAGCGTGGCAGCAGGGAAGATTGCCCGAAATGCCCGCACCCGTTCGGAGGCCACCCAGTATCGATTGTTATCGATACACGCAACCATCGCGCGCCGGCTCTGCTGGAGTTGCTCGAACAACCGTTGCCAGTATTCCTGCGTCGGCCATCCGCGAAGCTCGATGAACTCCGGCATCACCACCAGCGTGTGCAGCAGGTCGTGCAACTCATCGGCGTCGCGCACATCCGGCTTAGCTTCGTCGCGTACCTGCTCGATCGCGGCGCGATCCAGGCCCCCAACCTCTTTCAGCACGCTTTCCGGCAGCACACGTCGCATGCTGACCGCCCGTGCCCGCCGCTCTTCCAGCGGAGCATCGTCGAGAAACGCATACGGGTTCGCATTCAGGATCTCGTGCGAGAACACGGACGGCACCGGCGTATCCACTGCCAGCGTCTTGATCTTCCCATCGCGCACATCGGCGATCAACTGCATCAGGCCGTCAAGGTCCATCGCCTCGTGCAGCACATCTTTCATCACTTCCTTGATCAACGGATGATCCGGAATCTGGATATCGCCCTGGATGTTCTCAAAGCATGCCGCTGCATCCGGAAACACCGAGGCGAGAAGATCGTCGCTGCGGATGCGCTGGATCTGCGGTGGAACTTTCTTGCCGTTCTGGAAACGCAACAGGGCCAGCGACCGATTCGCATCCCATCGCCACCGCGTCTTGAAAATCGGCGACGCCAACGACGCCTGCTCCAGGATCTCCGTCAACGTCTCGGTCTGCAGGAAGTGAAAGACATCTGCCAGCGGAAAGCTATGCTGCTCGGCTAGTGCAATGTTCAATCCATCGTCGGTAGCAGCAGCTTGTAGTTCGAAATTGAAAGATCGGCAGAAACGCTTGCGCAGCGCGAGACCCCACGCCTTGTTGATCCTTCCCCCGAACGGTGCATGGATGATCAACTGCATGCCGCCGCCTTCGTCGAAGAAGCGCTCGGCAATAATCGTCTGCTGCGTAGGAACATCGCCGAGCACCGTCCGCCCAGTCACGATATGTTCGATGATCTGCTCCGCCCCCGACTGATCCACGCCGCACTCACGCTGCAGCCACTCGATCGTCTCGACGACTTCTTGCGTCGGCGCAATTCCGCGGATCGGCTTCGACGCTTCGCCGTTCGGACGATCCGCTTCGCGATGCACCGGCTTGGTTGTCGGAGTCATCTCGCTGACGATGCGCCGCAATTCCGACACATGTTGCGACAACTCAGCCGTGCGTGCCGGTGCCTCGCCACGCCAGAACGGAACCGTCGGCGGTGCGCCGTGCGCATCCTCCACCAGCACCTTCCCCGTGTTCGCCTCCACCCTCCGAATGCGCCACGAGGTATTGCCGAGCAGCATAATGTCGCCCGCATTACTCTCGATCGCAAAGTCTTCGTCGAGCGTTCCAACGATCGCGCCCTCCGGCTCGAGAATCACGTTGAACAGCGCCGTTTCCGGAATGGCTCCGCCGCTCGTGATCGCCGCCAGCCGCGCTCCGCGCCGTGCTCGCAGTTTCCCGTTCACCTGGTCGCGATGGATGTACGCACCGTAGCGTCCGCGCTTCGCAGCAATACCCTCCGAGAGCATCGTCAGGATTTCTTCATACTGTTTGCGCTCGAGATTGCGGTAAGGATAGGCCCGCTTCGCCATCGCAAACATCTCGTCTTCGTCGCATTCTTCAGCGGAACAAGCGGCAACAATCTGTTGCGCGAGGATATCGAGCGGCGCATCCGGAATGATGATCTTGTCGAGATCGCCGAGCAGTACCGCACGAACTCCAGCCGCACATTCGATTAATTCATCGCGTGTAGTGGCAAATATCCGCCCCTTCGGAATCGCTCCGCGCCAGTGACCCGCACGGCCTATCCGCTGCAGAGCTCCAGCGATCGAACGCGGAGAGCTGATCTGGCAAACAAGATCCACGAAACCCACGTCAATTCCAAGTTCCAGCGACGCCGTCGCCACCAGCACTTTGATCTCGCCATTCTTCAGCTTGGTTTCCGCCGCGAAACGCAGCTTCCGCGAAAGGCTCCCGTGGTGCGCAGCCACATTTTCCTCGCCAAGAATTTCGCCGAGGTGCATGGAAAGCCGCTCGGACAATCGCCGCGTGTTGACGAAGACGATGGTTGACCGATGTTCCTGCACCAGTTGTGCCAGCCGCTGGTAGATCTCGCCCCACATCTCGTTACTCGCAACCGGCCCGAGTTCCGAGGAAGGAACTTCGATCGCGATGTCCATCTTGCGACGATGCCCCACATCCACAATCGCCGGGTCCGGCCGTCCGCTCCCGGTCAGGAAGTGGGCAATCTGCTCGATTGGCTTCTGCGTCGCTGAAAGTCCAATGCGGCTTGGCGGCGTCTTCGCGAGCAGGTCCAGTCGCTCCAGCGAGAGCATCAGGTGAGCCCCTCGCTTATCGTCAGCGACCGCGTGAATTTCATCGACGATAACGGTATGCACATCGCGCAAGTTCTGCCGGCTCTTAATGGAGGTCAGCAGGATGTAGAGCGATTCCGGCGTTGTCACCAGGATGTGCGGCGGCGTCCGCAGCATCTGGATACGCTCTTTGGTAAGCGTGTCGCCCGTGCGTACCGCGGTTCGGATCTGCGGCAGCAAAATCCCGCGCTCCCCCGCGAGCTGCATGATTTCGCCGAGCGGCACCTGCAGGTTTTTTTGAATGTCGTTGCCCAGCGCCTTCAGCGGCGAGATATAGACGACTTCGGTGCGGTCACGGAGTTCACCATTCAGTGCCTTGCGAACCAAAAGATCAATGCAGGCGAGAAAAGCTGCCAGCGTCTTGCCCGAGCCGGTTGGCGCCGCGATCAGAGTCGTGCGCCCCGCGAGGATGTGCGGCCACCCCGCCACCTGCGGCTCGGTGGGTGTGCCGAACTTGCGAACGAACCACTCCTGCACCAACGGGTGCGCCCACTGCAATGTCTCTGGAATCCCCACGATCGAATCATTGTACGAGTTTCGCTAAATGTTCGCCATAGCTTTACGTCGCTTGCAGGATAGTAGAATCGCCGCATGTCAAAACTGCGTGCCCGCAAGATCAAGCTCTTATTGTTCGACGTAGATGGCGTTATGACCGACGGCAGTATCTGGCTGTTTCCCGCCCCCGCAGGCGTCGAGCACGGTACCCAGAAGCAGCGTGAGACCCTTGTAGATGCCGGTGGCTACGGTATTGGCGGCGCCACCATGATTGAAGCCAAAGGCTTCAACGCCCACGATGGCACCGCCTTTTCTCTCGCGCGCCTGGCAGGCATGAAGACCGGCATCATCACCAAGCGCATTTCAGAAACCGTAGCCCTGCGCGCCCGCGATCTGAAAATCGAGTATGTCTATCAAGGCCAGCAAGACAAACTTACTGCCTTCGCCGAGATTCTCGAGAAAGAGGGCATATCCGCCGAAGAAGCCTGCTTCGTTGGCGACGATGTCATCGATCTTCCCGTGATGCGCGTCTGTGGACTTGCCGTGGCCGTGCGGAATGCTCGCGAAGAGGTGAAGGACGAAGCACACTTCATCACCGATCACCGCGGCGGAGACGGCGCCGTTCGCGACGTTGTGGAATACGTTTTGAAATCGCAGGGCAAACTAGAGGAGTGCGTCGAGAAGTACATCGCATCAAGAACGCCTGAGTCTGCCTTCGGCCACGCCGCGCGGCGTAAAAATAAACGCACCTGATTGAATAGCGGGCAGGGAAAAAGCAGCGCTCTTCCGCTGCTTTTTTCTTCCCTGACTGCGCCCAATCGTCCCACCGGCGTCATGGGCGATGTCCGTCGGCGGGTCGGTTGTGTCCCTGCGGGCAAAGCCTACAGGAACGATTGCTCAACTCAAACCCCGCCCAAAAACGAAAGTTTCGTTCGCCGGCAAAAATTCGCGAGTACCTGCTGGCTACTGCGGAATGCCCTCAGGTTTCTGCGCCATCAGGTCTTTAAATCTCTGGTCGGTCCGCATGGTCGCGAATTCCTGGTCCTTATAAACATTGTTGATGTTCTTATAGCCCTCTTCCAGCGCTTTCCTCAGGTGCACCAGCGCATTTGCAGGATCGCCGCTCTGGGCAAATAACTTGGCCATCACATATTCGAACTCAGCATGATCCCCGGGCTTTCCCATCAGTGCGGCAATTCCGCTTTTCGAAGAACGCTCGAACACAAACGGATCCTGGTGGATCGCAATCTGGTATTCGCGCGAGGCCTTCACCAGTTCACGGCGATTGAAGTACGCCGATCCGAGGTTGCAGTGATACGAGGCATTCACCTCGTTGAGCTTGATGGCATGCTCATATTCCTTGCTGGCTTTCCGGAAATCCCCTTCGATGTAGTACACACTGCCGAGATTGTTCCAGGCGTCTCCGTAATTCTTCTTCATGCGGATCGACTGCTTGATCGCAATTTCCGCATCCGGCAGGCGGCGCAGCAGGATGCAGGTGATCCCCAGCTTGTTGTAGAGCGTGGCTGAAGGCTGTTTGCGAATCGCGGCCTTGTAGCTGTCGAGCGCGTCCAGGTGGAAGTTGTGCGATCGCAGGCTGTCCCCTTGTGCTTCCAACTCTTCTGCTGAAGAAGTGTCGAGTGGCAGGAGAGCAGCTTGCGGTGCAGGCGTAACCAGTCCATCCGGCGGCGGAGCTTCCTTCTGGGGTTCCGGTGACGTGGTTTGAGCGATCAGTGGGAAGGCTAACAATAACGAGCAAAGCAGAAGCGAAATGCGACGCGACACGTTGCACCCCCTACACACGGGCCCAGAAACGTTACGATCACCTCCCGGGCTTCCAAGGCTTATCGCAAGCCTGTGTGGGACTATTTAACTCCAAAACTCGGGGCAGTGGTGCTGGATTTTATCCCTTTATTTCCGCCGTCCGTCCCTGCACTTTTTTGGAAACCTTTTGGCCCTGAAAACGTCGTCAATCCGCCCCATTCGGGCAGGAGCGGCCATTTTCGTTTAGGATTCTCGACGTGCCCCTCGGCACCGGAAATCATTCATGAAACAAATTGCAGGATGGGCATTAGAAACGGCGCGTCTGCGCGGCGCCTCGCATTGCGAGGTACGCATTGTCGATGAACGCGATCGTGCCTTGGCTACCAAGAACGGCAAGATCGGCAGCGCCTCCGACAGCGAATCCATGGGCTGCGGCATTCGTGTCATCGCCGACGGAGGCTTCGGCTTCGCCGCAACCGAAGACCTTTCGCGTCTCGGCATGGAGCACTGTGCCGCTGAGGCCGTACAGATCGCCAAGGCTTCCGCGCGGGTGCAATCCAGCGAGCTTCGCCTCGCGCCCGAAAAAGCCGTGCAGGTGGAATGGTCGTCCCCGTGTGAGATTGACCCCTTCGGCATTTCCATCGAACAGAATCTCGATCTGCTGATGAAGATCGATGCTGAGTTGCGTTCCGAGGACGGCGTCACCCTCGCGGAAACCAACCTCAACTTCCGTCGCTACGAACAGTGGTTCTACAACAGCGAAGGCGCGGATATCCATCAGACCCGTACCACCACCGGCGCAGGATTTGCCGCCTACTCCTTCGCCGGCGAGCAGATCATGAAACGCTCGTATCCAAACTCCTTTGGCGGACAATATCAGAACCGCGGCTACGAACTCATCGGTGAACTCAAACTCGTGGAGAACGCGCGCCGCATCGGCGAAGAATCCGTTGCGCTTCACAAGGCCGACCAGTGTCCCGAAGGCCGCTTCACCCTGGTTCTCGATTCCTCGCAGGTCGGGCTGCAGATTCATGAGTCCATCGGCCATCCCATCGAACTTGACCGTGTGCTCGGCATGGAAGCCAATTTTGCCGGAACTTCGTTCCTTACTCTCGAGAAGTTGAACACCTTGAAGTACGGCAGCGACATCGTCAACGTCGTCGCCGACGCCACCGAGGCTCACGGTCCCGGCCTCGGCACATTCGCCTATGACGACGAAGGGGTCCAGGCGCAATCGATTCCGATTATCACCAACGGCCAGTTCAAGGGCTATCTCTCGTCACGCGATACTGCCTCGATAGTTGGCCTTGATCGTAGCGGGGGCTGCATGCGCGCCGAAAATTGGGCGCGCGTTCCCATCGTGCGCATGACCAACATCAGCATGCTTCCAGGCGAAAAGCCCCTGACCTTCGAACAACTGATTGCCGATACTGACGACGGCGTTTACATGCAGACCAACCGCTCCTGGTCCATCGACGACAAGCGTTACAACTTCCAGTTCGGCTGCGAAATCGGCTGGGAAATTAAGAATGGCAAGTTAGGACGCATGCTCAAGAATCCCTCCTATTCCGGAATCACCACCGAGTTCTGGAATTCCATGGATGTCACCTGCTCGCGCGATCAGTGGACGCTGTGGGGCACTCCAAATTGCGGCAAGGGCCAGCCTCAACAGGTAATGGGCACCGGGCACGGCGCCGCGCCATCCCGCTTCCGCAACATTAAAGTCGGCAGCGCGTACAAGGGAGCTTGAGATGCTGACCCGGGAACAGGCACACGACATCTTTCTTCGTTTGCGTCGCCACACTTCTTGCGACGAAGTCGAACTGATGATCGGCGGCGGCGCTTCCGCGCTCACCCGCTTCGCAAACAATGGCATCACCCAAAACGTTGCTGAAGAAAACTATTCATTGTCGGTACGCGTGAATCTCGACGGTCGCACTGCCCGCGCTACCACCAACAAAACCGACGACGAAAGTCTGCGCCGCGTCGTCTCGCAGGCCGAAGCACTGGCCCGTGTACAGCAGCGCGACACCGACCTTCTGTCCATGCCCGGTCAGCGTGAAGTCGAAAGCCATGCGGGCAGCCTGCAATTACATACGCCAAATAGATTCTTCGCGGCCACCGCCGCCATCACCGCAAGCGATCGCGCAGCTCAAGTCGAGCGCATGGTTGCAGCCGCCAAGAAGAATAAACTTACTGCCGCCGGCACTTACGCCTCCGGTAAACAGGTCGAAGGAGTCTTCAACTCGCGCGGTGTCACCCAGTGGCATCAGCAGACGAGTGCCGAAGCCTCCATCACCATGATCGGCGCAACCTCTTCGGGCTGGCAGAAATCTCATTCTCCCAACGCCGCCGACTTCGACGCCGCACATCTGGCGGAAACGGCTGCCGAGAAAGCGCGACTCTCCGCCGATCCAAAAGAAATTCCGGCAGGGAAGTACACCGTCATCCTCGAACCCGCCGCCGTCCTCGACCTCGTAGGTTTTATGTTTTGGGATTTCGGTGGTCTGGCGCTCCTCGATCAACGTTCCTTCCTCAACAACCGCATGGGCACCCAACTCTTCGGCGAAGAGATCACCATCTCCGACGACGTCTACCACCCTTTGCAATCCGGTCTTCCCTTCGATGGCGAAGGCATGCGTCGCCGCAAAGTTGCGCTCGTGGAAAAAGGTGTGCCCCAGCAGGTCGTGTATGCGCGGGCAAGCGCCGAGCTCATGACGAAATCCGAATTGGCCGCGAAGGTTGGGCGCGTAGAAGTGACCGGTCACGGCTTTCCCTTGCCGAATGAAATGGGCGAGGCCCCGATGAACGTAGTCTTCGCACCGCCCAAAAATCCAAAAACAGTTCAAGAAATGGTGAAGAGCACTGAGCGTGGCATTCTTGTCACTCGGCTCTGGTACATCCGCGAGGTCGAACCCTACGAAAAGATCCTCACCGGCATGACGCGCGACGGTACCTTCCTTGTGGAGAATGGCAAGGTCCAGTCTGGCGTTCGTAACTTCCGCTTCAACCAGGGCCTCATTCACCTTCTGACGAACATCGAGGCAATGAGCATGCCGGTCCGGGCCAGCGGAGAAGAGAGCTTCGACATGGTGGTTCCCGCGATGAAGATTCGTGATTTCAACTTCACCGAAGTAACTCGCTTCTAGCTCGAAGCTTTTCGTCTAGCTCCCGTAACGCCGCGCTGGACGGGCGATCACCCGAAATATGCGCGGCAAGTGCGCCGAAAATTTTGACAACTAAGAAAGTTTCCGCGCACTTTCGTAACTTTGGGATTAAGTGAAACCACGGTTATGCTTTTCTCGTCCATGAACGCCATATTTGCTTCAACGCTCGAAATGCGATGTGCAGTTCGGTTCCCCATCCGGCTGCCTGTTGCGATCCGGTCCCAGTCGGGTACCTACCAGGCCATGACTACGGACATTTCCGCCGGCGGGGTTCTTTTTCACTCCGAATCGCCTCTCGCCGTCGGCTCGACCATCGAATTCACGATTAATATGCCGGGGCCTATCGTTGGCTCCTCTACAGATGTACTGGTGAATTGTGTAGGCCGCGTGGTACGCTGCTCCGAAGAGATTTCGGGCCCGGCCGACGTAGCCGCTGTGATTGACGACTACTCGTTCGAACGCCGGTAACCCGTTAGGGTCGGATGTCGAGCGAAAAACCAAAGACCACCGACGAAAACACCCCGAGTGTTGAGCCGGAGCCAAACCGCGATTATATCCGCGTAATCATCGCGGATTCCGAAGCCATTTTCCGCGTCGGAATTCGCAAGATCTTCGCGCTGGAAGACGATATTCGCGTCGTCGCGCAGGCCGAAAACCTCGCGCAGACCATTGCTTCTGTCCAGAAATTTCCCACCGATATCGTCCTCTTCGAGATCACCCTCTCCAGCAGTGCCGGCGAGGCCATCTCCGAAATCCTCGAAAAATCTCCAAAGACGCGCATCGTGGCCGTCGGCAATGAGATCGGCGAACAGGAAACCTGTGACCTCCTCCGCCGCGGCGTAACCGGCATCCTGACGCGTTCCGTCTCTCCCGACCTTCTTGTCCGCTGCATTCGCAAAGTCCACGGCGGCGAAACCTGGCTCGACAATCGTGGCGTAAATTGGGTGATCGAGGCCTACCGCGCCCAGGCTGCTCAACTCATGGCTCCGCGCAATCAGCCCCGTTTAAGCGACAAAGAACTTCAGATCATCTCCGGCGTCACCCAGGGCATGAAGAATAAAGACATTGCCCAGGAGATCGGCACCACCGAACAAGTCGTCAAGAATTACCTCCGCAAGGTCTATGACAAGCTGGGCGTCTCCGATCGCCTCGAACTCGCGCTCTACTGCATGCATCATCGCCTGCTGGAAAAAGCTCGTGGCGCATTGATCGGCACCGGAGAAGCCCCCAAGCAAGCCGCGGCACAGTCGCACGCCGTAGCAGCACCTGCTGCCCCTGAAGCCGCCAAGCCCAGCAATCATCGCTAATCCGGGTCATCCATCACCTCCATCGTGGCCTCTGCTGGTGTAAACTTCGCAGTCGCGAAGCCGCGCCGCAATTCTGAGAGAGAGGGAACGACATGAAGGGCCATCCTAAAGTCATTGAAGTTTTAAGCGAGACGCTGAAAGCTGAACTCACCGCCATCAACCAGTATTTCCTGCATGCTGAAATGTGCGAGAACTGGGGTTATGAGCGGATGGCCAAAAAGATCCGCAAGGAATCCATAGAAGAGATGGTCCACGCCGAAAAATGTATCGAGCGCATTCTCTATCTCGATGGCACGCCTAACATGAGCGACTACTTCAAGATCAACATCGGCGCAAGTCTCCAGGAGCAGCTCAAGAACGACCTTGATCTCGAGTACACCGCCGTAAAACGTCTCAACGAAGGCATGAAGATCGCCGAAGACCTCCACGACAACGGCTCTCGCGATCTGCTGCGGAACATTCTGCTCGACGAAGAGCACCACGTCGATTGGCTCGAAGGCCAACTCCACGCTATCAGCGAGATGGGCATTCAGAATTACTTAGCGCAGCAGTTGATCAACGTCGAAGAAGCCAAGTAACCGTCGTTTTCGCGGGGCCGCGCACATACGCTACAATGAATTCAGCCCGCCGGAAGCTCTGCTCCCGGCGTTCTCACCTCCGCGCTTCCCAACGGAGAGATGGCCGAGTGGCTGAAGGCGCACGCTTGGAAAGCGTGTTTAGGGGAAACTCTAACGTGGGTTCGAATCCCACTCTCTCCGCCATCATTTCTGTAGCCTGCATGCACTCCACTTCCAAAGCGAGCGCCGCGACTCTTCAACTCCCCGGCTGGCCGCACTTCGAAGAAGAAGACATCCAAGCCGTCAACCGTGTCCTTTATTCCGGCAAAATCAATTACTGGACCGGCGAAGAAGGCCGTCTCTTCGAACGCGAATACGCCTCCTATGTAGGAACGAAGTATGCCGTCGCCCTCGCCAACGGTACCGTCGCCCTTGAACTCGCATTGCGTGCGCTAGGCATCGGCCACGGTGGCGAAGTCGTTGTTCCCGCTCGCACCTTTATCGCCTCGGCCAGTTGCGTTGCCATGGTCGGCGCGACTCCCGTCTTCGCCGATGTTGATCGGAATACCCAAGACATCACAGCGGAAACCATTCGACCCAGGCTCACCTCTCGCACCCGCGCCATCATCGCCGTGCACCTCGCGGGACGCCCCTGCGACATGGATCCGATCCTCCAACTCGCAAGAGACCACAGCTTCAAGGTCATCGAAGATTGTGCTCAAGCTCACGGCGCCCGCTACAAAGGCCGACCGGTCGGCTCCATCGGTAACATCGGAGCTTTTTCCTTTTGCCAGGACAAGATCATCACCACTGGTGGCGAAGGTGGCATGCTCACCTTGAACGACGAAGCGCAGAAGACCTTTGCCTGGAGTTTCAAAGATCACGGAAAAAATTCTGAGGCCGACTTTTCGCATGATTCTATCGGGAGCAATTTGCGTCTCACGGAAATGCAATCGGCCTTAGGTCGCAATGCTCTCCGTCGCCTTGACGCTTGGGTCGAAACTCGCCGTCGAAATGCCGCAATCCTTACCACCGCTCTGCAAGGAGTTTCCGCGGTGCGAGTGCCAGAAATCCCCGACTATGCGTACCACGCGTTTTACAAGCTCTACATTTTCCTCCAGCCGCTCGCTCTCAAGTCCGGCTGGAATCGCGAACGCATCTTGCAGCAGATCAACCAAGCCGGCGTCCCCTGTTCCACCGGCGGTTTACGCGAGCTCTATCGCGAAAAAGCCTTTGCGGCGCAAAACCAATCCCAGCAAAACCTCCCAGTTGCCGAAGAACTCGCGAACACCAGCCTGATGTTCCTCGTACATCCGACCTTGAGCGTGGAACACACAGAGTGGATGGGCAACATCATCACCCGCATTCTTAAGAGTGCCGCGCGATAGTCCGGCCGCATTGCCGGCATGGACTCCAGACAAGCTACTCTGACCCGCAGCACTGGGAAAATAAGTTGCGCCTATCGACAGATCGACGATCATCTATACCTAACTTTCTCGTGACCTTGCGTACTAGCTCGACGCAAGTCCCTTGCAGGTGGGCTCCAGCTCAACCAAGGAGAACAACGATGATCCTGGGGATGTCTACTGCCGCCTTCACCCTCTTGCATGTTCTCATCAGCCTCGCCGGTATCGCTTCGGGGTTGATTGTCATGTATGGTCTTCTCACCCGAAACCCGCTTGATCGCTGGACGGCGTTTTTCCTGGCGACCACTGCCCTCACCAGCCTCTCTGGCTACCTTTTTCCGTTCACTCACCTGCTGCCCTCCCAAATCGTCGGCGCAATCTCGTTAGTCGTCTTGGCCATCGCGGTTATTGCGCGTTATCCGAAGGCGATGGTAGGTGCCTGGCGCCGCACCTATGTCATCACCGCCTCGATCGCTCTTTACCTGAATGTGTTTGTGCTTGTCGTCCAGTCCTTCGAGAAGGTTCCGGCGCTCAAGGCACTTGCTCCCACGCAGAAAGAACCGCCCTTCCTTGTAGCGCAACTCCTGGTGATGGCCATCTTCATTGCCCTTACCATCCTCGCCACCAGGCGCTTCCACGCTGAGCCCGCGCTCGTCAAATTTGCTCGCGCCGCCTAGGCCCAGACTGCAACCTTCCAGAAACGCTTACGGCTCGGCCCTCCGCGATCGAGGGGCCGAGCTTCAGTTGAACATCTCGCGGTGACCCCGCGCACGTTCGGCACGTACACGCCTCACAGACAACGTGACAGCCATGCCGCTATCGTGCGCATATGGGGCACTCCCCAACAGCACAACTAGTTCTTTGAAAACTTCGGTCCTCAAACCCTGGGAGCACCTTCGCGTCCAACGAAAAGGACCTAATGAATCCGGTGCTAACTCCTTATTTTCGAATATTTTGGCTGTAACTCTTTTGGATGGAATATTTTACGAAGAAATCGTCGCTGAAATCTTGAAAACAAAGAATCGCATCCCGGGTGGGAGTTATAACTTCGTAACCCCGCGAATCGAAGCGTCGATCACTTCAATAAAGTGCAGTGCTCGAATCGGCTGACCCCGATCCCGCATTTCTTTCGTGATCTGCAGCAGGCATCCAGGATTGCCGGACACAAGAATCTCCGCCTTGGCGCGAGCCACATGCTCCGCCTTCCGCTGCCCAAGATCGTGCGCGGTTTCCGGTTCGACGAGGTTATAAACTCCCGCCGATCCGCAACAAATATTGCTCTCTGGCAGTTCAACCAGTTCCAGTCCCGGAATCGCTTTGAGCACGCTCCTCGGCGGCGTCCGTAGCTGTTGCGCGTGCAGCAGATGACAGGAATCGTGAAACGCTGCTCGCATCGGAAGCGCATGCCGCTCTGCCTGGGGCGAAAGTATCGTCAGAATTTCTGAGATATCTCTGCATTTCGAGGCGAAAATGCGTGCTTTTTCCGCGTATTTTGCGTCGTCCCGTAACAGATATCCGTACTCTTTCAGGTTCGATCCGCAGCCCGCGGCGTTCACCACGATGTAATCAAGATCCTGTCTATCAAAGGTGTCGATCATCCGGCGCGCCGCTTCCAACGACTGTTCCTCGCGTCCCACGTGGGTCGCTAGCGCGCCACAGCAACCCTGCGAGGGCGGAACGAACATCTCGCAGCCTTCGGCCGCTAGCACGCGGATCGTCGCCGCGTTGATCCGGTCGAAGAACACTCGCTGCACGCAGCCCAGTAACACGCCGACCTTCAGCCGCGGCGTTCCTTGCGCCGCAATCCGCGTCCCGTAGCTGAACCCTTGGAACGGCGCGTCCAGCGTTGGAAGCAGGGAATCCATCTGCTGCAATCGCTTCGGCAGCAGCCGGATGAGGCCTGTCTTGTAAAACAGTCTCTGCAGACCAGACCGCTGATACAGCCATAGTGGCAACGACAACCATCGCAAACGTCGCGGATGCGGAAACAGCTGGAAGATCATCCAGCGCGTAAAACGATCCCACAGGCCGCGATGGTGATGCCGCTCGATCTGCGCCCGCGTCGACTCGATCAGTTTGTCGTACTTCACGCCCGAAGGGCACGCCGTCATGCACGACATGCAACCCAGGCAGCGATCGAAGTGCGCCACGAAGCTCTCGTCCATGGTGCTGATCTTGCCCTCGGCGGCCGCCTTCATCAGGTAAATGCGCCCCCGCGGCGAATCCATCTCTTCGTGCCATAACAGGTAAGTCGGGCAGGCCGGCAGGCAGAACCCGCAGTGCACGCACTCCCGGATCAATCCATCATCCGGCGGATGATGCGAGTCGAAGAGCGACTGTAGGGAAACCGTGTCCCGGGGGGAGAGGCCGTCCACTAGATCCCCCCCACAAAACGTCCCGGGCTGAGGATGCCCCTAGGGTCGAAGCGCTGCTTGATGCGGATCATGAGGGGGTGGGCACTCCCCGTGTCCCCAAACGAATCCACCCCCCTCCGGATTTCGAGGGGGGCATGGAGCACTGTAAAAGAGCCACCGAGTTGGTGGATTGCGGCCCGCAAAGCAAGCAGGGCTTTCGAATCTTTGATCTTGATTCGGCAAATCCCAAGCCCTAAGGATTGGGCAATCGAATCAATTGGATCGCAATGCGATGCAATCACGTTTATGCAGTCCGCGGTCCTGGAAGGAAGAACGCTGAACTTTCCAACCATCGCCGATTCGTCGGCGTTCCATAGCTCTTCGCGTTTGCTCCATACATCTTCACTCGCGGCGATGACTTTTCCGGATGAAGCCAGCATCGTCGCCTTTTGAACCTGTGCCGTGATGCCTTCTTCAAGGCCTTCGAAGCGAACATCAACCATTGGTGATTGGCCGCTTGAGACTCGCAGCTGCATTCCTGTAGGGACAAGAGAAGTGTCGGCAATTGCCAGCATGTAACGGTTCGCATCCGCTAAGTCCGTGAACGGAATGCTGATCGTGCGAACCGAATGCGGCAGCGGATAAGTGCGAAGCGTGACCTCCGTAATAATTCCCAGCGTGCCGAACGATCCGGCAAACAGCTTTGGGAGATCGTATCCGGCAACGTTCTTGACCACGCGACCGCCGCTCCGTGCGATCGTTCCATTGGCCAGCACAACCGTCACGCCAAGGATGAGGTCGCGAATGCTCCCGTAGCGAAGACGCAGCGCACCGCTGTCATTCGCGGCGATCACACCGCCTACAGTGCTGCGTTCAGGCCAGAGCGCGTCCAGCGGCAATCGGTGTCTTTGCTTCGCCAACTCACTCTGCAGCGACGCGATCGTCGTCCCTGTTTCGACCGTGACCGTCATGTCCTGCCAAGCGTGCTCAACAACCCTCCGAAACTTTTCCAGCGAAAGGATGAGATCCACTGACCTCGCTGGATTACACCATCCGAGTTTGCTTCCTCCGCCACGCGCGACGATGCGAACATCACGCTCGTTCGCCCACGCGAGCACCGCGCTCACTTGCTCGGTCGATTCAGGTGCGACAACACGAGCTGGCAACACTCCGTCTACTCTATCGTCGGATGTCGCCATGCGAACCACCACGATCGTTTCTAACTCGCTCCAGCGAGGCTCGGTGCGCATCGACGACACGGATATAGGCGACGTAGACATCTAGAAGATCTGCGCGATCCCCGCCGTCTCAAGCGGATGAGGAACGTAAGGTCCTGGTTTATCGCCGCACAGGCGAAGGCGAGGGAACATCTTATTAGGGTTCGACAGATGCTGCGGGTCGAACGCGCAGCGCACCAGTTGCATGGTATCGAGATCGGGTTCGGCGTACATCGTTGGCATGAAGTCTTTCTTCTCCTGCCCAACGCCGTGTTCGCCGGTGATCGACCCGCCAACCCGCACGCACAACCGAAGGATATCGCCTGACAGTTGTTCCGCCAGGCTCTCTTGTCCCGCGATCCTCGCGTCGTAAAGTACCAGCGGATGCAAGTTGCCGTCTCCGGCGTGAAACACGTTCGCGACACGCAGGCCAGCAACCGAACTGAGGCGTTCAATCTCCTGCATGACTTCGGGCAGTTTGGTGCGCGGGATCACGCCATCCTGCACGATGTAGTTCGGCGAGATCCTGCCCATCGCGGCGAATGCTGCCTTTCGCCCCTTCCAGATGAGCATGCGCTCTTCGTCCGATTGTGCCAGGCGAATCTCCCACGCGCCTTGCGCCGTGCAGATCTCGCTTACGCGACGCATCAACTCATTGACCTCCGCTTGCGGTCCATCGAGTTCCACCAGCAGGAGTCCGCCGCACGCCGGGTAATTCGGATGCACCGCAGCTTCGGCCGCCTGGATCGCGAGGCAATCCATCATCTCGATCGCGGCAGGAAGAACGCCAGCGGCAATGATGTCGCTGACCGCAGCTCCTGCATGATTCGTGCTGTCAAATGCCGCGAGCAGCGTCTGCACCACTTCTGGACGCTTCACGATCCGCAACGTGATCTTAGTGGCGACACCGAGCGTTCCTTCCGAGCCGACGAAGACGCCCAACAGATCGTATCCAGGAGTGTCGAGCGTGGAGCCACCCAGTTGCGCCACCGTCCCGTCCGCAAGCACCACTTCCATCCCAAGCACATGGGTCGTGGTGAAACCGTACTTCAGGCAGTGCGCGCCGCCGGAGTTCTCCGCGATATTGCCGCCGATGCTGCACACCGATTGCGAGGACGGATCGGGCGCATAGAAATATCCGTACGGTGCGACCTCTGTCGTCACCGAGGAGTTGATCACGCCCGGCTCGACGACCACGCGAGCATTCGGAATATCAACTTCGAGAATGCGGTTAAGACGCGCCAAGCTGAGGACGATCCCGCCCTCCACTGGCAGCGCTCCACCACTCAGCCCTGTGCCGGAGCCACGCGCTACGAAGGGAACCTTGTACCGATTGCAAGCCGCGACGATCGGTTGAACCTGTGTGCCCTCGGAAGGCAGCGCCACCGCAATCGGCATTTGGCGAAAGTTCGTCAGCCCATCGCACTCATAAGTACGGAGTTCATCCGGCTGCACGATGAGTCCGCTTGGGCCGACGATGCTCCGAAGCTCTACGAGGAAGGCGGAGTCCATGGGTTCTCTGCCAGCAAAGATTACTACGGGTTCAACTCCCAAGCGAGTTTAGGATTTGCCCTTCAGGAAGGTGCCTTCCTTCAACTCCGTGAACGCCTCCTGTAACTCTTCCTGGGTGTTCATCACGATGGGCCCATACCACGCGACTGGCTCCTCGAGCGGCTTACCCGAAACCAGCAGGAATCGTATCCCATCTTCGCCGGCCTGCACCGTCACTTCGTCGCCGCGATCGAACACCACGAGGGATCGATTGTCAGCCTCAACCGGAGGTGCTGTGTCCAGCCACTGCACAGACTCAGTAGGAACCGCCAGCGGCCCAGAAGCATTGCAGAACTTTCCGCCGCCTGCGAAGACATAGGCGAAGGCGTGTCGCGTCGTCTCCACGGGTAGAGTCTTCCGTTTGCCCGGTGCAACCGACACATCGAGGTAAATCGGCTCCGCAGCGATCCCATCCACTGGCCCGCTCTTGCCCCAGAAAGTCCCGCAAACCACGCGCACGTGCGTTCCATCGTCATCGGTGATCGCCGGAATCTCTGCGGCTTTGACTTCCTGGTATCGCGGAGTGGTCATCTTGAGCGCCGAAGGCAGATTCGCCCACAGCTGGAATCCATGCATACGCCCGGTAGGATCGCCTTTCGGCATCTCCTGGTGAATGATGCCGCTGCCAGCCGTCATCCATTGCACATCTCCCGCCGCAATAGCGCCACGGTTTCCCATGCTGTCCCCGTGTTCGACCGTTCCTGCGAGAACGTATGTGATGGTCTCGATACCGCGATGAGGGTGCCAGGGGAATCCAGCCAGGTAATCCTCCGGCACATCGTTGCGGAAATCGTCGAGGAGAAGGAAGGGATCGAAATCCTTATGTGTTGCCGAAACCGAAGGCGCGCCGCAGATGGACGCCTGCACCTTCCATGGTTGGTTTGGACTGTATGACCTTCTTTACCGGTCGAATCGACATATTCATCTCCTACATTTCTGCGAGAGCACGATGTACCAGGCTCACAGCGATAGCGCCTTCTCCCACCGCCGAGGCCACCCGTTTCACACTCGCGGCACGTACGTCACCTACCGCAAATACGGCAGGCAGACTAGTCTCCAGCATCTGTGGGCGTCGGTCGAGCGGCCACGTTGACGGCGGCACAATTCCTGTGACGGTATCGAGGTCGCGTCCCGTAAGAATGAATCCCTTATCGTCCAGAGCCACGCATCCGCGCAGCCATTCGGTACGCGGCGATGCGCCCGCCATGATGAATACGTGGCGAATGTCACGGGTCGAACTCTCACCCTTGGCGCGGTCGATCCAAGTCACTCGCTCGAGTTCCTTGTCCCCGTCCAGCGCGGTGATTTCTGTCTTGCAATGCATCGCAATGCGCGGGTTCTCCGTAATGCGCTGAATCAGGTAACGCGACATCGTGTCAGACAAGTTGGGACCGCGCACCAGCATGTAAACCTTGCGCGCAGACTGCGACAGGTAGACAGCAGCCTGTCCGGCGGAATTCCCACCACCAACGACGATTACCTCCTCGTCGCTGCATAGTTGCGCTTCGATGAAGGTAGCCCCGTAATACACGCCTTGACCCTCGAACTTCTTGAGATTGGCAAGCGGCGGTTTGTTGTACTGCGCCCCCGTCGAGATGATGACCGACCGCGCTTCCAGCACATCGCCATTGTCGAGCACAACTCCATACGGGCGTGTCCCGCAGCGCAACTCTTTCACGGTGCGCGCAATCATCATCTTCGCTCCGAACTTGAGCGCCTGTGTCATCGCCCGCGAGGCCAACTCATGCCCAGAGACGCCCATCGGAAATCCCAGGTAGTTCTCGATCTTGGAACTCGATCCAGCCTGTCCTCCCGGCGACTCGGTTTCGATCACCAGAGCATCCAGCCCCTCAGATGCCGCGTAGACTGCGGCCGCAAGTCCCGACGGCCCAGCGCCCACAATCACCACATCGCGCACTTGCGTCGTGTCGATGCTCACATTCAGCCCCAGGCACTCGGCCAACTGGTGCGTCGAAGGATTGCGCATGGGGTGCCGCCCGTTACAGATCACGACCGGAATGTCATCCACCGTTACCGCAAATTGGTCGAGCATCTGCTGTGCCGTCTTGTCATTATCGAGATCGACATACGTATAAGGATGGTTATTCCGCCCAAGAAACTCCCGCAATCGCAAGGTATCGGCCGAGTGCCGTGAGCCTAGCAACACAACGTTGCCGAAACCGGCATTGATCAGGGCGATCCTACGCAGGATGAACGCACGCAAAAAGATCTCGCTCAACTCCGGGTCGCTGCTCACGATGAAGCGCAAGCCTTCGGGGCTAATCTCCAGGAACTCACCTTCGGTCGTTACGCGGCCACGGACGAGACTCCGCTGGCCGGAGATCATTGTCATTTCGCCGGTGAACTGGAGTGGACCATGCGTGGTTACAGGCCGCTCTCGATCACGGTCCGGTTGCACGATCTCCATTCCACCGGAGAGCACGACAAAGAAGGGAACCGACACGTCATTCGGCTCAAAAAGGATCTCGCCGGGCGTGACCTTACGGATCTTTCCCGCCGGCAACAGACGGTCGACCTGCGCCTGCGTCAAGTGAGGGAAGGCTTGCGTCTTGGGATCTAGCGCGCTGGGGGTGGTCCAGGTGGACATAGCTCTCCTCGTCTGTGGCGTGGGCCGGAAATGGTAGATGATGCCAGCCGTCCTTGGGATTCACGTGCACCGCAGACCCGCGGTTTGACGGAATGCCAATTATCGGTCAGCCTATTCATGGATAGAAAGTCTGAGCCATGCTTGGCCTAATCTCAATCGTCGCGATCGGCTTCTTCCTGGGCATGCGACATGCCACCGATCCCGATCACGTCATCGCCGTCACGACCATCGTCAGCCAACAACGCAGTGCGAAACGTGCGGCCCTGATCGGTATCTTCTGGGGCCTCGGCCACACTCTAACGATATTTATAGTCGGCTGCGCAATCATTCTCTTTAATGTCGTCATTCCCGCTCGCCTGGGCCTGGCGATGGAGTTTTCGGTCAGCTTAATGTTGATCCTGCTAGGCGGCTGGAATCTCGCCAGTTTCACCAGCACCTTACCGGTCGCTGCCAGCGTGCATAATCACGAACACAGTCATGGCGGCCTCGTACATAGCCACCCTCACGTTCACAGCCCGGAAGACGATTCTCATCTTGCCGAAAAAGATTCGCTCGGGAAGCTCGATCGCACCCTTGGCCGCCGTCCGTTCTATCAACTGGTGCGGCCCTTGATTGTTGGCATCGTTCATGGTCTTGCCGGATCCGCGGCCGTGGCCCTTTTGATCCTGGCTACGATTCGCAACTCCAGTTGGGCGATTGCCTATCTACTCGTCTTTGGCATCGGAACCATTGCGGGCATGATGGTCATTACCATGAGCATCGCCTCCGCGTTTCGCTTCGTCGGAAACCGCTTCCAGGTTTTCGGGCGACGACTCGCCTTGGTGTCGGGCATCATTAGCGTGGCCTTCGGCCTGATCCTGGCCTACCAGATTGGAATAGTGCAGGGCCTTTTCGGCAGTAGTCCGCATTGGACGCCACACTAAAAATCAAGGTCAACCCGTATTGTGAAGACCGGCGGCGATGCCGTTCATCGTCGATCCCAGCGCATAGTTCAATTCTTCGTTCTCTTCCGAACTGCGTTTGCGCCGCAGTAATTCCACCTGGATTAAGCTGAGCGGATCCACGTACGGATTTCGCAGCCGAATTGACCGCAAAAGCACCGGATTACGTTCCAGCAGCTCCGTTTGATTCTTGAGTGCAAGCAACTGTCTCTGTGTCCGAGTGAATTCCTCGCTCAACATCCCGTAGATGCGATCCCGTATTCCCGCATCCGGCACCAGTGTGGAATACAATTTCGCGATTGAAAAATCCGCTTTCGCCATCGCCAACTCTACGTTGCGTACCATGTCGAGAAAGATAGGAAATTCTTCGAGCATCTCGCGGAGAAGTGCGGGATTATCAAATCTCTCGAACGCGTGACCGATCCCAAACCATGCGGGCAGGGCGTGCCGGCTCTGCATCCATCCGAAGACCCAGGGAATCGCTCGAAGGTCTCCCAAGCTGCGACTGGGACTTCGACGCGCCGGACGGGAACCCGCACGCGCGTATTCGAGTTCGTTGACGGGCGTAGCTGCTTCGAAATACTGCAGCAGTTCAGGGTTGTCGGCGATGTGCTCGCGATAGAACACAAAGGCGTCCCCCGACATCTGGTCCATTGCATCGTGCCACTCCGGCCGTTCCACTGTCGCCTCGTGACGCAGCAAAGCACGCAGCGAAGCTGCGGTCATGACCTCCAGATTCCATTCGGCGAGCAGCGGGTCGGAGTATTTCCAGTTCAGCACTTCGCCCTGCTCGGTAATGCGTATGCGCCCTGAAAAATCTCCCGCTGGCTGCGCGAGGATCGCGGAATGTGTCGGACCGCCGCCCCGTCCAACCGTGCCGCCTCTGCCATGAAAAATGCGCAGTTTTACGCCTGCTTCGCGACCAGCCTGGTGTAGCGAATGATGCGCTTTGTAGATCTCCCAGGTGCTTGTCAGCATGCCGCCATCTTTGTTCGAATCTGAGTAGCCGAGCATCACCTCCTGCCATCCGTTCCACGATCGCAATAGCTGGCGATACTGTTCATTCGACCAAACAAGTTGCATGACATCGGCGGCACGGCGTAGCGATTCGATCGACTCGAAGAGTGGAACCGGCATCAGTCCAGGATCCCCTCCTGTTGCTGCCATCGATACTCCTGCTTTGTCTGCAAGACGCGCGGCTGTAAAGACATCTTCCTCAGACTCAGCACCGCTGATGACGTACTGCCGAATCACATCGCCGCCGCGAGCCTGCTTCTCTTGTGCGATCGTGCGGAGGGTATGCAATACATCGTCGCCGCGATCGTTGTGCTCCGCTTGTTCATGTATTTTCGCGTGCTGCCGAATATCGAGGGTTTGCAATTGAAAACCAAAGGTGCGCACTTTGAGCAGCAGCGGATCGAGCATCCGCTGTGCCATCCGGAGACCTCCGTGCTCGCTGAGACTCGAGCGAACGGTGAGCAGGTCGAGTTCAAACTCCTCGGCTGAGGCATAGGCAATCGGATTTGAATTCGCGGGCTCGTTTGCTTTCCGGAGACGAATCGCCATCAACAACAACAGCCGGCGATAGACTTCGGCTGCCGGGGTGCGTTCGTACTCCGACGGACGGACAGAAATGAGTCGCTCATATCTCTCAATAGCGGCTCTTATTTTGGAGGATGCCGAAACCTGGTGCTCTGAAACGCTTAGACGCCGTGCGAGATTGCGAGACTGCTCGATGTAATGGTGCAGCACTGCATCACGTGACAGGGCGAGCGCTTCGCTGGTTTTTTCGGCGGTGACAAGAGGGTTCCCATCGCGATCTCCACCAATCCAGGAACCGAAGCGCAAAATTGCCGGGAGATCCAAGATGCCGACATCAGTTCCATAGACCGCTCGAAACGACTCACTCATCTCTTCGTAAATTTTCGGGATCGCCTCGAAAAGCGACAGATTGAAATAGCGAATTCCACTGCGAATCTCATCACTCACAGAGGGCTTGTTGAGTCGAACTTCGTCGGTCTGCCACAACGCAGTAATTTCGGAGAGCAAAATTTCCTCATGCTCGGAGGCGTCGGCATCTGAAAGCGGCAACTCGTCGATCTGTAACAACTGGTCGGCAATCCTTCGCCGCTTTAGCAGCGTGGTGCGGCGCGTAATCTCTGTCGGATGGGCCGTAAACACCGGGACGACTTCGATCTCAGCGAGCGCACTCAAGACCTGTTGCGCCGAGAATCCTTCTTCTCGCAAATACAATAAAGTTCCGCGAAATGAACCCGGCAACGGCGGTTGGTCACGATGCAGCTGCGCCGCTCGCCGACGTCGCTTGCGATGATTCGTCTCCGCCAGGTTAGTCAACTCGAAGTAGGTTCCAAACGCTTTGCTGATTCTGTAAGCCGTGGGCACATCGAGCAAACGCACAAATTCCTGGGCCTCATCGAGCAGGGCAGGCGGTGTCTCTGTGGCCTTGTGTTGGCGCTCGCGATGTTCGATCAGCAGGTTTCGCAATCGTTCCACCGATTCATAAAGCGACTTTCCCGCCTGTTCCACGAGCACACGTCCCAGCAGAATACCCAGCGAACGGACGTCGCGCCGCAACGGCGCTTCCTTTCGTGGATCTGCAGTTGTCGCCGTCAATTCCAACAGGCGCTCCTGCTGATCCTGCACGCTCCACAGCAACCGATTGGGGGAAGTGTCGCTCATTCCTATTTTTCGCATTCACGAGTGAGTTCGAGGGGATTGTGTGACGCTGAGCTTGCCGGTATAGATCGCCATCCCCACCACGGCGTCCACTTGTATCGCGTCCAGCGCGTCGATCTCGGCTTGGGAGCGAATTCCACCAGCCGCAATCAGGTTTCGTTGTGTTCTCGCGCGAAGCATCTGCGCTCGCTCGAACGGAAATCCCTGCAACAGCCCCTCCGTATCCACGTGGGTGTACAGATAGCCAGAAACGAAAGGTTCCAGCGCATCGATCATCTGTTCCGCTGTCAGCGTGGTTGATTCCCGCCACCCTCGCACAGCAACGTGTCCGCCGCGAGAGTCGATGGCAGCCACAAGACGATCGACTCCACAAGACTTCGCAAGGGTGCCTGCAAAATCCACGTCCGGCTTCCCTTCACGAATGAGTGACGATCCCAGGATCACGCGCTTAGCGCCGAGATCCAGCAAAGCCTGCGCATTCTCAATATCGCGCACCCCTCCTCCCACCTGGCAAGGCAGCCGCTTCAGAATACGTGCCAGGATGGCGCGGTTGTCGCCTTGACGCTTCGCCGCATCCAGGTCGATCAACTGCACCAGCGGAAACTCCGCAAATCGGTCGTACCACTGGTCGAAGTCAGTCGTCTCGTAAGCCTTCGCTTCGCCTTGCACCAGTTGCACGATCTTGCCACCCATCAGGTCGATTGAGGGAATCAGCATGCCAGCCTCACCGGGATATTCTCGGTCGCCAAAGCCTCTTTTAATTGATTCACGTCATGTATTCCAAAGTGAAAGATAGATGCCGCCAGCGCTGCATCGGCGCGCCCTCGACGGAACACATCCACAAAATGTGCGGAGGTTCCAGCACCCCCCGAAGCGATAACCGGGATGGATACCCGCGATGCGATGGCCGCTGTCAGATCGCAGTCGAAGCCAGTTTGTGTCCCATCGCAATCCATCGAGGTGATCAGAATTTCTCCTGCGCCATGTTCTTCACCCTTCACCGCCCACTCCACCGCGTCAAAGCCAGTCGCATTACGCCCGCCCGTCGTGAATACCTGCCACCGGGTCCCGGTGCGCTTGGCATCGATTGCCAGCACGACCGCCTGCGATCCAAAACGATCTGCGATGTTGGAAATCATTTCCGGACGCGCAATCGCTGCGGAGTTCACGGCGATCTTGTCCGCACCCGCGTCAAATATGGCCAGCGCATCCTCGAGGGTACGAATGCCTCCCCCTACTGTGAACGGAATAAACAACTCGGCCGCGGTCTCACGCACGGTTTTTAACAAGGTGCCGCGATGCTCGTAAGTCGCCGTGATGTCGAGCAGCACAATTTCATCCGCTCCAGCTTTGGCATGGGCATGCGCCAGTTCCACTGGAGAACCCGCATCACGGAGGTTTACGAAGTTCACGCCCTTCACGACGCGCCCATCGCGAACATCGAGGCAGGCAATGATCCGTTTCGTCAACATGCCAGCCTCGCAAAGTTGCGCAATATCGTTAACCCCGCTTCATCGGATTTTTCCGGATGAAACTGCACGGCGAAGAGGTTCCCGATTTCCGCGACTGCCGTGAACGGAGCCCCGTAGTCCGTTACCGCCACGGTTTCCGAAACAACAGGGCCGAAATAAGAATGTGTGTAGTACACATAGCTCGCGTCGGGAACTCCGTTCAGCAAGCGCGAAGGATGTGTGATCCGGATCTGATTCCAACCAACATGCGGCACCCGCGCATCGGCAGGGAAGCGCCGACAGCGTCCTGCAAAGCAGCCCAACCCTGGAACGTCTGGAGCCTCTTCACTGCCTTCGTACATCCATTGCAGCCCAACGCAGATGCCGAGGAAAGGTTTTTTGTTCTCCATGGCATCACGAATCGCGGGCGTCAACCCGCGTTCTCCAATCACCGAGGTGGAAGAAAAATGACCCACGCCCGGCAACACCACCGCATCCGCCTTGCGAACGAAAGCAGGGTCAGCCGTGACCTGCGTCTCCGTGCCAAGATAACGAAATGCTTTCGCTACCGAGGTCAAGTTGCCGGCTCCATAGTCCACGATGGCGATCACAGCAACCCCTTGGTGCTCGGCAGCACGCGCGCCAGGCGCTTATCTTTAGAGCATGCAAATCGAAGTGCCCGCGCGAATGCTTTAAAGCTAGCCTCGATCTTGTGATGATTGGAGCGACCGTACATCACCTTGATGTGCACGTTCGCCAGCGCACCGCGGCTGAATGCTTCGAAGAAATCGTCTACCAGCTCGGTTTGCAGATCGCCCACAAGGCGCACCCGGACCTTCGTGTCGACGGCGAAGGCGCTTCTCCCGCTCAAATCGATCGCCGCCACGGCCAGCGTCTCATCCATGGGCATCACGAAGTACCCGGCCCGCAGGATGCCGACTTTGTTTCCCAGCGCCTGCGTGAACGCCTGTCCCAACGCGATTCCCACGTCTTCCACGGTGTGATGCTGATCGACGTCGAGATCGCCTTTACATCGGAGCTTCAAGTCGAACGCGCCATGCCGTGCGAACAAGTCCAACATGTGATCGAAGAATCGGATCCCCGTCGAAATGTCGTACTGACCCTTTCCGTCTATGCGCAGTTCGAGATGAATCTTCGTCTCTGCGGTGTTGCGGTCGAGAACGGCTTTTCTCATCGCAGTTCTCCGACGCCTAATTCGCGAAAAACTTCCTGCATCGAGTTGAGAAGAAAATCGGTCTGTGTGGCCGTCCCTGCGGTGATACGCACGCATCCCTCGCACCCGTAATCGCCGTTCCGATCGCGCACCAGGATGCCTCGCTGCCGCATGGCCTCGACGAAAGGAACCCGCAGCTCGCCGAATCTCGCCAACACGAAGTTCGCACGGCTGGGCCAATAAGCCAGATCGTTCTTCTTGAAAAACCTCTCCAACCGCCCTCGGCTCGCGATCGCCTCAGCAACATAGCGTACGAGATATTCTGTGTCGGCAAGCGCCTCTGGCAGACACGCCAGCGCCGCGGCATTCACGTTGTAAGGGGAACTCACCCGCCGTACCATCTTCATCTGGCTGCTCTCCCCGGCAAGCACTCCAGCTCTCAATCCAGCCAGCCCATAGGCTTTGGAGAACGTTCGCGCTACGAACAAGTTTGTGATCTCGCCGATTTGCGGCATCAAGGTCTCGCCGTAAAAATCGAAATACGCTTCGTCCACCAGCAGGGCAGCCTGCGGGGCAGCTTTCGCAAGACGAAGCAAAAAATCAGAGGCCACGACCGTCCCCGTCGGGTTATTCGGGTTAGCGATCGCGATGAGCCGCGTGCGCTCGGTGATCGCCGCCATCACTGCATTCTCCGGAAACGCAAAATCCTTTCCCGATGGAACGCTGATGACGCGGGCGCCCGTCATACGCGCATAGATCTCGTACATCGCAAACGTGGGCACCACGATCAACACTTCGTCAGCGGGCTCCAGATAGGTCTCGCACAACAGGTGGATGCCCTCGTCGACCCCGTTCGTCAACAGAGCTTCGTCCGCGTTCCGTCCGAGGAATGCCGCAACTTGTGCCTCCACGGTGCCACGTTCGGGATAGCAGGCAAGCGCATCGCGCGAAATTTCATGTAGCTTTTCGGCGACACGTGACGAACAGCCAAGCGTGTTCTCGTTGAAGTCCATTCGCAGGCCCGTACGGCTGGCGAGCGGTGGATGATAAGTGGGTAGCGCTTGCACCGCCTTGCGCGCGCTAAGCATCCTTACACCTCACGCTCACGGAATTGGCGTGTGCCACCAGTCCTTCGGCCCCAGCCAACGGCAACGCAATCGGCGCCAACTTGCGCAGGCCCTTCGCCGAAACCTGCTGCACCGCGATGATCTTGAGATAGTCGGTCACGCTCAGTCCCCCACGCACTCGAGCCAGGCCACCTGTGGGCAACACATGATTCGGACCGCTGGCGTAATCGCCAAATGATTGCGCCGCGTAATCGCCGACAAACACCGACCCCGCGTTCGCCACCGCGTCGAGCAGTTCCTCATCGACGGTCAAGTGCTCGGCAGCAATCTGGTTCGCCGCTTCCATCGCCTGTGCAATATCGCGCGCTACGAAGATGTATCCACGCTTTGCCAGCGCCTGCCGGGCAATCGGATTCCTCGCCGCTTGCACCGCAATTTCTTTCTTCACCTTCTGCGCCAGTTGCTTCGAGGCCGTCAGGAAAACCAGCAACGTCTCCGGATCGTGTTCTGCCTGCGCCACCAAGTCCGCCGCGATAAACCTCGCGTTGCCTTTTTCACTCACGACGAGGGCCTCGGTCGGACCGGCCAGCATGTCGATTCCACAATCAAACGCAACCAACTTCTTCGCCGTCGTGACGTAAATGTTGCCGGGCCCCACGATCTTAGCGACCGCATCCACCGAGTCCGTTCCATACGCCAAGGCCGCGACCGCCTGCGCTCCCCCAATGCGATACATCTCCTCGACTCCGAGAAAATACGCCGCTGCCAAAGTCTCCTTCGCCGGCTTTGGCGAAACCACCACGATTCTTCCCACCCCAGCGACCTGCGCGGGGATCACCGTCATCAGCACTGTCGACGGCAAGGGATATCGTCCTCCCGGAACGTAACATCCCACCGAGTCGATGGGCCGAACCAGTTGCCCAAGACGTACGCCTGGGCCTGCGGACCGCGACCACGAGCGTGGCATCTGCCATTCACAAAATTGCCGGATGTTGTTCGCCGCCGCCTGCAACGCCAGCCTGAAGTCGTCGTCAACCGCATGCCATGCGGCTTTCAACTCGTCTGCCGAAACTCGCAAAGGCTGATTCTTGCTGAGCCCATCCAACTTCGCGGCGTATTTCCGCAGTGCGCCGTCGCCTTCGCGCCGCACTGCATCGACGATCTTGCGAACCGTGGGCCCCACCCGAGCAGTATCGGCTGCGCCGCGCTGCACAATCTCCGCGACAAGTTTCGCCGAACGTTCGAGCCGGAGTATGCGCATTACAGGACCACCTTGTTCAAGGGATACTCAACGATGCCGGTCGCGTTCGCCGCTTTTAAACGTGGAATGATCGACCACGCCGCCGTCTCTTCAATGATCGTGTTTACCGCAACCCATTCGCCATCGCTCAGCGGAGAAATCGTCGGTGAATTTAGAGCCGGTAGCACACTGAGCGCCGCCGCCAGGTCACCTTTTTTCACGTTCAACATCAAGCCAACCCGTCCCTGTGCGGCAATTGCGCCTTCCAGCATTAGGGCCAGGTGTTCGATCTTGGTTCGCTTGAACGAATCCTGCATTGCCTGGTGGTTGGCGATCAGTTGCGTTCCCGAAGCCATCACATCGTCGATGATGCGCAACCGGTTTGCGCGCAGGGAACTGCCGGTCTCGGTCACTTCCACGATCGCATCAGCCAAGGTCGGGGGTTTGATTTCCGTAGCTCCCCACGAGAACTCGATCTTTACCGCAACGTTCCTCTCGGCAAAATAGCGTGTCGTCACGTTCACCAGTTCCGTCGCAATCACCTTACCTGCCAAATCCTCGGCACGTTTGTAAGGCGACTCCTCAGGGACGGCCAGTACCCACCGCACGTTCCCGCGGCTTTGCTTGGAATAATTCAGGCTCGCGATGGCCTGCACATCCAATCCACTCTCCACCACCCAATCCATGCCCGTTATTCCCGCATCCAGCACACCCTTCGCCACGTAGCGGGCCATCTCTTGGGCGCGGATCAGCATGCATTCGACTTCCGGATCGTCGGTGGTCGCCGTGTACGAACGACTGCTGGTATGAACGTTCAACCCGGCGCGAAGAAACAGCGCAATCGTTGCCTCCTGCAAGCTCCCTTTAGGAATTCCCAGGCGCAACTTCATCGCGCACCCTCCGCAAGGGGCAAGTTCTCGGTAAAGCACGATCGTGTCCCGGTGTGACATACCACCCCATCGCCTTCCACCACCACGCGCACCAGCACGGTGTCCTGGTCGCAATCCGTGGCGGCGTCCACCACTCGCAGCCGATTACCCGAGGTCTCGCCCTTCGTCCAGAGCTTGTTGCGAGTGCGGCTGTAGAAAGTCACGTAGCCGGTTTTAATTGTCTTGTCATAGGCCTCATGGTTCATGAACCCGACCATCAGGACTTCGAGGCTGCCGGAGTCCTGCACCACCGCCGGAATCAGCCCTTGCATTTTCTCGAAATCGATTTCCATAGCTCCTCTTGCAGATCAAACAAAAAGCCCGCGGATGCTTGGCGCATCGGCGGGCTCGTTAAGTGCTATTCGAAGATGTCTACGAAGTGCACAACTCCACCGACACGCCTATGGCATGGTGATGATGGTAGTGTCGATGAGTATGCAACATCATGCATAAACCATACGAAACAGCGAATCTTAAAGTCAAATCGAATCCCGAGCTTAAGGTAGCAATTTTATCGATGCGTAACATCGATTTTTTGCACGCCAGCAGGATCAGGACATCATTGATTGTGAAGACAGCTTTCAGTAACCTCAATCCCTATGATGAACCCAAGCCCGAGTAAGGTCGCCATTACAAAGCGCACAGCCCTTTCGGCTATGCGCACAACGACGACTTCGGGCGGGTAAAGCCACAAAGCATTCATCCCAGCTTTAAACCCCGCCTCAGGACCGAGGCGGGNNAGAGAGCGTCCCCGCAATAACGATGAAGGAGATCGCGAATTTGAATTCCCAGGAACGCAACCGAGTGGGTAAGCCCCCCGCCCAGGGCCTCTACGATCCACGGAATGAGCATGACGCCTGCGGCATGGGCTTCGTAGCTAGTCTTCGCGGCGACAAGAGCCACTCCATCATCGACAAGGGTCTTGAGATCCTCATCAACCTCGCCCACCGCGGGGCCTGCGGCTGCGACCCCGAGACCGGCGATGGCGCAGGCATCACCATCCAAATTCCGCATACCTTTTTTGCGCGCGAGTGTCCGAACTCCGGCTTCTCGCTGCCAAATGCGGGGGACTATGGGGTCGGAATGGTTTTCCTGCCCGTCGACACTCATCCCCGCCTGCAGTGCGAAGGGATTTTCGAGCGCATCATTCGCGAAGAAGGACTTACCGTTCTCGGCTGGCGCGATACACCCGTCGATGAAACCGCGATCGGCCGCGTCGCACGAGGTTCGCAACCCTACATCGAGCAAATCTTTGTTGGCCGTCCCGAGGCCGTGGACGCCGATGCGTTCGAGCGCAAGCTCTACATTGTCCGGAAGCGCACGGAAAGCGAAATCCTTTCGTCCGACGAAAACTGGAAGGAATGGTTCTATATTCCATCCCTCTCGTCACGAACCATTGTCTACAAGGGCCTGCTCATTGCGCCGCAACTCCCTAAGTTCTATCCCGAGCTGGCCGACCCCGACGTCACCAGCTCTCTCTGCCTCGTCCACCAGCGTTTCTCCACCAACACATTTCCCAGTTGGCAACTCGCACATCCCTTCCGCTACGTTGCGCATAACGGCGAGATCAACACGCTCAAAGGAAACGCGAGTTGGATGCGTGCCCGGCAATCGATCTTGAGTTCGCCTCTCTTTGGAGACGACATCAAAAAGCTATTCCCAATCATCGCGCCGGATTCCAGCGATTCCGCCGCTTTCGACTGCGCATTCGAGTTGTTAGTCCAGGCCGGACGTTCTTTGCCACATGCCATGGCGATGCTCATCCCCGAGGCCTGGACCGGCAACCCGCACATGAAGCCTGAAAAGCGCGCCTTCTACGAGTACCATGCCTCGCTCATGGAGCCTTGGGACGGCCCGGCCGCGATCGCCTTTACCGACGGCCGCCTGATCGGCGCCACGCTCGATCGCAACGGTCTGCGTCCCGGCCGCTACATGATCACGCAGGACGATCTCGTCGTCCTCGCCTCCGAAGCCGGCGTGCTCGACGTTCCTCCCGAGCGCGTGAAGAGGAAAGGGCGCTTGCAGCCCGGCAAGATGTTTGTCGTCGATACCGTCGCCGGCCGCATTGTTACGGACAAGGAGATCAAGCAGGCTCTCTCGGCGCGCCAGCCGTACGGCGAGTGGATCGAACAAAACCAGATCAGCCTCAACCAGCTTCCGGAGCCGACGCGGGTATACGCCGCGGACCAAGGTACTCTGCGCCGTCGTCAGCGCGCCTTCGGCTACACCGATGAAGACCTCCGCATGATTCTCGATCCTATGGGCAGCAAGGGCGAAGAGCCCATCGGTTCCATGGGCACGGATACGCCGCTGGCGTGTCTGTCTGATCGTCCGCAGATGCTCTTCAACTACTTTCGGCAGCTCTTCGCGCAGGTCACCAATCCGCCGATCGATCCCATCCGAGAAGAGCTGGTGATGTCGCTCACCAGCTACATCGGCACCGAACGCAACATCCTCGACGAAACTCCGCGTAACTGTCATACCCTGAAGTTGCCGCAACCCGTCCTCACCAATCGCGACCTCGAAAAATTCCGTCGCCTCTCGTACGGCGATCTCCTGGCCACCACGCTCTCCACTGGTTTTCGTGTGAAGGAAGGCGAAGAAGGCCTCAAGCGCGCTCTCGATGAACTTTGCCGCCGAGCTTCGCTCTCGGTGAAGTCTGGCTATACGCTCCTCATCCTTTCCGATCGCGGACTGGACGAGCAGTACGCGCCCATTCCCAGCCTGCTCGCCCTGGCTGCGGTTCACAATCTCCTGATTCGCGAAGAGACGCGCACCCAGGTAGCCCTCATCGTGGAATCCGGCGAGCCGCGCGAAGTCATGCATTTCGCTCTTCTCATCGGCTACGGTGCCAGCGCCGTGAATCCGTATCTTGCGATCGAGTCCTTGGAAGAGCGAGCGCAGAGCGGTTATCTGGCCGAGGGGGTAACGCCGGAACTTGCAGTCAAGAACTTCACCAAGGCAATCAACAAAGGGCTACTGAAGACTTTCTCGAAGATGGGAATCTCGACGCTGCAAAGCTATCGTGGTGCACAGGCTTTCGAAGCCATCGGGCTCAATCGCGAACTCGTCGATGCCCATTTCGCGGGCACCATCTCCCGCATCGAGGGGGTTGGTCTCGACGTCATCGCCGCCGAAGCCGCCATGCGCCACGAATTCGCCTTCCGCGCTCCGCGCGAGTTCGAAGCCGACCTCTCTTCTGGCGGCGCCTATCACTACCGCGTCGACGGCGAATATCACCTGCTCAACCCGCAGACGATCAGCAAGCTCCAGCACGCCGTACGCGCTTCCGATTCCAAAACTTTCCAGGAATATACCGACCTCATCGACAACGAAAACCGCGAACTCTGCACCTTGCGCGGGCTGTTGAAGGTAAAGCCATCTCCCAAACCGGTTCCGCTGGAAGAAGTCGAATCCGCGAAAGACATCGTGAAGCGCTTCGCCACTGGCGCCATGTCTTTCGGTTCTATCAGCAAGGAAGCGCACGAGACGCTTGCCATCGCCATGAACCGCATCGGCGGCAAGTCCAACACCGGTGAAGGCGGGGAAGACGAAAACCGTTTCCAACGCGATGCGGACGGCGATTTGCGGCGCAGCGCCGTAAAACAAGTGGCTTCCGCGCGCTTCGGTGTCACCACAAACTATCTCGTCAATGCCGACGAATTGCAGATCAAGATGGCGCAAGGCGCCAAGCCCGGCGAAGGCGGCCAACTGCCCGGCCACAAGGTCGATGAAGTCATTGCGAAGCTGCGTCACTCTACTCCCGGCGTAGGACTCATCTCTCCTCCGCCCCACCACGATATCTACTCGATCGAAGATCTCGCGCAACTCATCTACGACTTGAAGAACGTGAATCCGAAGGCGCGCATCTCGGTAAAACTGGTCGCGGAAGTCGGTGTCGGAACGGTAGCCGCAGGCGTTGCCAAGGCCCACGCCGACGTCGTCCTCATCAGCGGCGACAGTGGTGGCACCGGCGCATCACCGCTCAGTTCAATTAAGCACGCAGGCATTCCGTGGGAACTCGGTCTCGCGGAAACGCAACAGACCCTCTTGCTCAACGATCTCCGCAGCCGCATCCGCGTGCAGACTGACGGCAAGCTTCAAACCGGCCGCGACGTCGTTATCGCCGCGCTGCTCGGCGCCGAGGAATTCGGCTTTGCCACCACTCCACTCATCGCCATGGGCTGCGTGATGATGCGCAAGTGCCATCTCAACACCTGNNGAGCACGTCATCAATTTCTTCTTCTATCTCGCAGAGCAGGTTCGCAGCTTGATGGCGCAGATGGGCTTCCGCACCTTTAACGACATGGTGGGGCGCGTCGACATGCTCGATGCCCGCGAAGCTGTCGACCACTGGAAAGCGCGCGGTCTCGATCTTTCTTCGATTCTCTACACCCCCACGCTTCCTGGTCGAGTCGCCCGTCGCTGCGTAAAGGCGCAAGAGCACGGACTCGAGGACGCCCTCGATCACTCCCTCATCGAACGCACCCGCCAGGCAGTCGAACACGCGACGCCCATCGAACTTCCTTCCATGCCCATCCGCAATGTGCATCGCACGGTGGGCGCGATGTTGAGTGGTGAGATCGCGCGCCGCTACGGATCGCAAGGCTTGCCGGACGACACCATCCGATTGCACTTCCAGGGCAGCGCCGGCCAAAGCTTTGGTGCGTTCCTCTCCAAGGGCGTGACGTTGACCCTCGAAGGCGATGCCAATGATTACACCGGCAAAGGTCTTTCCGGCGGCCGCATCATCGTCCATCCACCAAAGATTTCACCTTTGATTCCGGAAGAAAACATCATCGTCGGCAACGTTGTTCTCTATGGCGCAACGAGCGGAGAGGCGTTTTTCTCCGGCATCGCCGGTGAACGTTTCGCAGTGCGCAATTCGGGTGCAACCGCCGTAGTCGAGGGTCTTGGCGATCACGGATGCGAATACATGACCAACGGAACGGTCGTCGTTCTCGGCGCCTGCGGTCGTAACTTTGCCGCCGGCATGAGCGGCGGAATCGCCTACGTCTTCGACGAAAAAAGCGACTTCATCCAGAAGCGATGTAACACCGCTTCCGTGGATCTCGATCCGCTCGAGGCGGAAGACGAAGATCTTCTGCGTCGCCTCGTCTCCCGGCACATGGTGCTCACCGGAAGCTCCCGCGCCCGCTGGATCCTGCAGCACTGGGCGGAAACCCTGCCACGTTTTGTGAAAGTCTTTCCGCACGAGTACAAGCGCGTGCTCTCGAAGCAGTCCGTTGCCCCGCCGTTGGCCGTTCGCGAAGAGGTTGCCGTCGCCGCGGAGGTGCAACATGGGTAAGACCACTGGCTTCCTCGAGTACCCGCGCGAGTTGCCGCAGCGCCGGCCTGTCGTCGAACGCATTAACGATTGGTTCGAGATCTACCAGGATTTCCCCGAGCCCCGAATCCAACAGCAGGGCGCGCGCTGCATGGATTGCGGCGTCCCTTTCTGTCATACCGGCTGCCCGGTTAACAACAACATTCCCGACTGGAATGATCTTGTCTACCATGGCCGCTGGAAGGAAGCCGTCCGCCGCCTTCACGCTACGAACAATTTTCCCGAGTTCACTGGACGCATTTGTCCCGCACCATGCGAGGCTGCCTGCGTACTCGGCATCAATGCGCCAGCGGTCACCATCAAGCAGATCGAGAAGACCATCATCGACCGCGCATTTGCCGAGGGATGGGTCCAACCCGAGCCCCCCGCCATCGAAACTGGCAAGAAAGTCGCGGTCATTGGATCGGGTCCCGCAGGATTGGCCGCCGCCCAGCAGTTGCGTCGCGCGGGTCACGCCGTAACTGTCTATGAAAAGGCTGACCGCGTGGGTGGATTGCTGCGCTACGGAATCCCAAACTTCAAGCTTGAGAAACATGTTGTGGACCGTCGTATCGCGCAGATGGAAGCCGAAGGCGTGCGGTTCGTCACCGACGCGCACGTTGGCAACAATGTCTCCGTCGAGCAACTCCGCAGTGAGTGCGATGCCCTTGTGCTCGCCGGCGGAGCCGAGCAACCCCGCGATCTCCGCGTCCCCGGACGCGAGTTGCAGGGCATTCACTTCGCCATGGATTTCCTGCCGCAGCAGAATCGCCGCAACCTCGGTCTCAGCGTCAGCGGCGAAGAGATTCTCGCCACCGGCAAGCACGTCATCATTATCGGGGGCGGCGACACCGGCGCCGACTGCCTCGGCACTGCGCATCGTCAGAAAGCAAAGTCCGTCCGCCAGTTCGAACTTCTTCCCTGTCCTCCCAGGGAGCGTGCCCCACATACCCCATGGCCGCTCTGGCCGTTGCAACTGCGCACAGAAAGCGCTCACGAAGAGGGCGGCGATCGCAACTGGTCTGTCGCCACCACCCGCTTCACCGGCGACGCCGCCGGAAACGTCAAGGAACTCCACGTGGTTCGCGTTGGTGCTCCTCCCCACTTCGAGCCCGAAACTGGGAGCGAAATCACGATGCCGGCCGATCTCGTGCTCCTCGCCATGGGATTCACCGGCCCCGTGCGCAGCGGCATGATCGAACAACTCGGTGTCGCTCTCGATGCCCGCGGCAACGTGCAGACCGATGCCAACAATATGTCTTCTGTCCCCGGCGTATTCGCTGCCGGAGACATGCGGCGCGGCCAGTCACTTGTGGTATGGGCGATAGCGGAGGGAAGGCGCACCGCCGCTGCGGTCGACGCCTACATGCACGCCGAGAGCCGCTGCTGATCGAAGCTCCGGTGTAAGCTCTTCGGATGGAGTCCCGTCCGCAGCTTACTGAGGAGGATGTCGAGCGTTTCGCCAACCTCGCGCTGGCTTGCGTGCATCGCGAGTACCCCAATAAGATCGCACATATCCTTACCAGCGATGGCGACGCGCTCCCACCACGCTCTCTCACGCCCGCTTTCTATGGCTGTTTCGACTGGCACTCCAGCGTTCACGGCCACTGGCTCTTAGTCCGCCTTCTTCGTCTCTTTCCCGAGTCTTCCTTTGCCTCCCGCGCTCGCGCTGCATTGCATAAAAATCTGACTGCCGAGAATCTCCTGCAGGAAGCCGCGTACTTACGTGGCGAAGGCCGCGCCAGTTTCGAGCGCCCGTATGGATTGGCCTGGTTGCTGCAACTCTGCGCCGAATTACGCGAATGGGACAATGATTTCGCCAAGGCGCTGGCCACGAACCTCCGCCCCTTGGAAGAAGAAGCGGTGGCTCGCTTGAGCGAATGGCTGCCGAAGCTTCCGTTTCCTGTACGTTCCGGCGAGCACTCGCAAACCGCCTTTGCCCTCGGACTGGCGCTCGATTACGCACGTACCGTAAAGAACGAGCTGTTCAGCAAGCTTCTACTCGCCCGCGCCTTCCAGTTCTACTTCAATGACCGCAAGGCTCCGCTCGAATACGAGCCTTCCGGGGAAGATTTCCTCTCGCCTTGCCTAGCCGAAGCCGACGTTATGCGCCGTGTTCTCGGGCGGCAAGAATTCGAGGTTTGGCTGAAAGGCTTCCTTCCGCAAATTCCCCCAAATGCTTCGTCCACTTGGCTCCTTCCCGCCGTCTCCCCGGATCGACGCGATGGAAAACTAGGTCATCTGGATGGCCTCAACCTTAGTCGTGCATGGATGCTCGAAGGCATTGCTTCCGCTCTCGAACCATACAATCCACGCCGTCATGCCGTGGAGGCCGCTGCCCGTGAACATGCTTCCGTTGGCCTTGCCGCCGTCACCGGAGAGCATTATGAAGGCGGACACTGGCTGGGGAGCTTTGCGGTATACCTGGTCACGCGGCGCGGACTCCGCTCCCAACCGTAAGAGTCGAACGGGTACAATTGCAGGCATCCACGAAGCGAGGCACCACGATGGCGAAGTTTGGGAGCATGCAGGGAAGACTTGTGCCGCCCGAGGACGGAAGGTTGCAGTCGTTCCCTCGCGAGAGGTGGCGCGATGAGTTCGGTCTCGCAAAAGCGGCGGGGCTCGATTACATCGAATGGATCTACGACGCCTACGGTCTCGGCGCCAATCCGATTCTCGAGCCGAACGGCGTTTCGGCCATGCTGGAACTCAAGCAGGGGACGGGCGTGGAACTCCGCTCCATGTGCGCCGATTACTTCATGGATTATCCGCTCCTGCGATGTACCACCGAAGAATGTTCCGCCCGCCTAGATCGCCTGTTTCAGTTGATCGATGCCGCTCAGCAACTTGGCATGAATCGCATCGTCCTGCCCTTTGTCGACGCCTCCGCGATGAACACGGAAGATGAGATGGAAGCCGTCGTGAAAGTATTGCGCGTCGCGTTGCCCTTTGCGCGAAAAAGCGGCATCGAGCTTCATCTCGAAGCCTCGCTCTCGGCCCAAGCTTTCGCCGCATTCCTCCAGCGCATTCCCGACCCCATGCTGAAAGTGAACTACGATTCCGGCAACAGTGCATCGTTGGGCTACGCGGTGAAAGAAGAATTTGCGGCCTATGGCAAAGCCGTCGGCAGCATTCACATCAAGGATCGCAAGCGCGGGGCAAGTACGGTTCCGCTGGGCACCGGCGCTGCGGAACTCACAGGGCTCGCCGAATGCGTGCGTGAAGCTCAGTACAAGGGCGATTTCACCCTGCAGGTCGCGCGCGGCACTGCAGGCGAAGAAGTGGCGTGGGCGAAGCAGAATCTGGCTTACACGAAGAAGCTTTTGCATATCGACTAACATGAATCTCTCTTTGAAGGATCGAGTTGCCCTGGTGGCCGGATCTTCGCGCGGTATCGGTCGCGCCATCGCTGCAGAATTATTGGCGGAAGGTTGTCGTGTGTGCCTCACCGGACGCGATGAAGCTTCTCTCGGTAAGGCCTACGGCGAACTCGTCTCGGAGTACGGGGACGAGCGCGTGCTCAAGTTCCGCGCTGACTTCACCGACCTCGGCACAGCCAAGCAAGCGATCGACGCAATCCTGGCGCGCTGGGGATCGCTGCACCTGCTGATTGCCAACGTTGGCTCCGGCAAGGGAACAGCGGGTTGGGATATCGGCAGCGGAGAGTGGCATCGCATCTTCGCAGAGAATCTCTTCGCCAGCGTCTGGCTCGCACAATCTGCAATTCCCGCCATGAGTGGCGGAAGCGGATCCATCGTCTTCATCTCATCAATCTGTGCGGTGGAAGCCACTCCCGCGCCGCTCCCATACAGTGCCGCCAAGGCTGCGCTCAACAATTATGCGAAAAACCTGTCACGAGTGGTGGCTGATCAGAAAATTCGCGTTAACGTTGTAGCTCCGGGAAACATCCTCTTTCCCGGAGGTTCATGGGACAAACGGTCTCGTGAGCTTCCGGAGCAGACGCGGCAAATGCTCGAGAGCCAAGTGCCGATGCGCAGGTTTGGCGATCCGGCGGAGATCGCGTCGCTCGTCGCTTTCCTCTGCTCCGATCGCGCGGCGTTCATCACTGGAAGTTGCTACCTCGCCGACGGCGGGCAAACAAGGAGTGTCTAATGACCAAGGCGCTTGATCTTTTCGACCTCCAGGGGAGAGTTGCCGTCATCACCGGAGGCGCGGGCCTGCTGGGAACGCAGCATGCCGAGGCACTCGCGTCCGCAGGCGCGACCGTGGTTCTCCTCGATCTCGAACGAGCGAATCCCGGACGAGCCGCCGAGCGCATCGCTGAGAAGCACAAAGTGCCTGCCATCGGGCTGTCCACGGACATCACCGACCCGTCCTCTGTGGAAGGAATGCGAAGCGTGGTGCTCGAGAAGTTCGGCCGCGTCGATATCCTGATCAACAACGCAGCGAATAATCCGAAAGTGGAAGCTGCGAATGACCGACCGTGGTCTCGCCTCGAGAATTTTCCAGTCTCTGTATGGGAGGACGATATCCGTGTCGGTTTGACGGGCGCGTTCCTTTGCAGTCGAACCTTCGGTTCGGAAATGGCCAAGCGCGGTAAAGGGGTGATTCTGAACATCGCGTCCGACCTCGCCGTTATCGCACCGGACCAGCGACTCTACCGGCAGGAAGGGTTGGCCGAAGGTCAGCAGCCGGTGAAGCCCGTCACGTACTCCATCGTGAAGAGTGGACTGATCGGTCTCACCCATTACCTCGCGACGTACTGGGCGGATCAGGGTGTGCGCGTGAACGCTATCTCGCCCGGTGGCGTGTTCAATCAGCAACCCGAAGCCTTCCTAAAAAAACTGCACCAGCTCATTCCCATGGGACGCATGGCAAGGTTCGATGAATATCAGGGCGCTATCCTGTTTCTGTGTTCCGATGCGTCTTCGTACATGACGGGTGCCAATCTTATCGTCGACGGAGGACGCACTTGCTGGTAGATCTGAAAGCTTCCTCGCTCTTTACGCTCGAGGGCAAGACTGCCTTTCTTACTGGGGCCTCCGGTTTTCTTGGCCGGATGTTCACCCGAGCCTTGCTCGAGAATGGAGCTTCTGTAATCGCCGTCGGACGCTCTGAAAGACTGCTGAAAGAAGCAGAACAGTGGAAAGCCAAGTTCGGGGCCGACCGCATTCACGCCGTACAAGTCGATATGTACGACTTTAAGGCCTTCGCCGAAAGACTGGAAGAGGTTGCGGCCGGGCACTCGGTCGATGTCATCATCAACAACGCTCACGAGTTGGGTCCTGCAACTGGATTCAACATTCCGGAAGGCACCCTCGAAAAAGCCCCTATCGAACAATGGGAGCGGAATCTCGCGGGCGGTGTCTACTGGCCGGCGATGGTCATTCAGAAGATCGGTACGACGATGAAGGAGCGTCATCACGGCAGCATCATCAACGTCGCAACCATGTACGGTCTTGTAGCCCCGCGACCCGGCCTCTACGCGGGCACCAGTTTCATGAATCCTCCCGGTTACTCCGCGTCAAAAGCCGCGATGCTTGCGTTCACGCGTTATGTAGCTTCGTTCTGGGGACCATTCAATATTCGTTCTAATGCAATCGTTCCAGGCCCTTTCTCGAATACCGAAGATGCCACTCCCAATGCTGTAGCCTCTGGCGACCCCTTCATCGATAAATTGAAGGGTTTTACCTCTCTCAATCGCATTGGGCGCCCGCAAGAGCTGGTCGGCGCGTTGCTGTTCCTGGCTTCCGATGCATCTTCGTATGTCACGGGACAGGCGATCATAGTGGATGGCGGCTGGACTTCGGTATAAACAACCGCGCGGTGTCTCTGATCCTTACGCTACACTGCTCCGGTTCCCAACTAAGTCCTGAGAGGTGAGATATGAGCGATAGGAAGACGATCGCGGTCGTAGGTGCCACCGGATCGCAGGGAGGCGGCCTGGTACGCGCGATTTTGGCCGACAAGTCCGGCGAATTTCGTGTGCGCGCGCTGACTCGCGACACCAAGTCTCCGAAAGCGCAGGAGCTTCAACAAGCCGGTGCAGAGGTTCTCCACGCCGATGTTGACGACGTCGAGAGCCTGAAGCATGCCTTCGAAGGTGCTCACGGCGTGTTTGGCGTGACCTTTTTCTGGAACCACTTCTCCCCGGAGCGTGAGACCGCACAGGGCACCGCCATCGCGCAAGCCGCCGCTGCCACCGGCGTAAAGCATGCGATCTGGTCTACCCTCGAAGATACGCGCAAAGCGTATCCACTCAACGACACGCGCATGCCTACGCTGATGGGCCGCTATAAGGTCCCTCATCTCGATTCCAAGGCAGATGTCGACCACGTTTTCAGCGACCTTGGGGTTCCGACCACATATCTTCTTACTTCGTTTTACTGGGACAACTTCATTCATTTCGGCATGGGCCCCAAGCGTGGGGTGGATGGCAAACTCACCCTCAGCCTTCCCATGGCCGATGCACCGCTTGGCGGAATCACCGCCGAGGACATCGGCCGCTGCGCCTTCGGCATCTTCCGTCGCGGAAATGAATTTGTAGGCAAGCGCGTCGGCATCGTCGGAGAATTTCTTACCGGCCAGGAAATCGCATCGCGCTTCACCGAAGCCCTGAAGGAATCCGTCGCCTACCAGGCCGTCCCCTCCGATGTTTATCGCGGACTTGGTTTTCCTGGAGCGGAAGATCTCGGAAACATGTTCCAATTTTTCGCTGAACAGGAGAAGGACTTCGCAGCCGCCCGTCCCGTTCAGCTCTCTCGTTCGTTGCACCCGAAGTTGCAGGACCTTCGCACCTGGCTTGCAGAGAACAAGTCGCACTTGAAGTTTGATTGATGCAGCGCTCGAAAGCCCGCAACTCAGTGTGCGGGCTTTCTCGTCCCCAGTCGTATGAATGCAATCGAACCAAGAATTGCCAGCATCGCCACTACCAGCCTGGCGCTCAAAGCCTCACCCGCCAGTCCCCATCCGAGTAGCACGGCTACCACTGGGTTGACGAAAGTGTGAGTTGCCACCATCGTAGGCGATACATGGCCAAGCAGCCAGACATACGCCGAGAAGGCTATCACCGATCCAAAGATGATCAGGAACAGCAAGCCCAGCACCGAGCGCAGCGCAATGTGGTTCAACTGCGCCGGAGCGAACTCTCCGGTTAATCCGGCGGTGGTCAGCAGTAGTGCGGATCCACAGAGCATGGTCATAGCCGCGCTTGCGAACGGGTCTTCCGGCAGTCCTGCGCGGGGGAAATAGCAGACTCCCACCGACCACGAAATCGAACTGGCAATCAGCGCGCCAACGCCGAGCAGGTGGCTGTGCTCTGTCAGCCCTTGGCCGCCCATCAGGAAGATCACGCCCCCGATTCCGCACGCCATCCCAAGCAGTGTCCAGAAGCTGAAGCGCTCCTTGCCCATGAAAATGAGGATAGTCGATATGATCATCGGCTCGGTCGCCATCAGTACCGCCGACAACCCTGATGACACTAATCGCTCGGCCCAGTGCAGCAGGCCATGTCCGCCGAGGAAATAGAATGCTCCGACGATCAATGCTCCCAGCCAATGCCGCGGCTTTGGACGAATCCTCGCAAGTAGCTGTACGCAAAAAGAATGGATCCAGCCGTGAAGTGCCGCACTCCAGCGGTTACGAACGGCGGAATGGTCTCCACCGCAAATCGTATGGCGAGGTAGGTCGATCCCCATACGATCCACGTCGAGAGAAACGCAAAGCCCAGGGCGACCCGCGAAGGCTCACGATTTCCGCGTGCTGCAGTAATCTCCGAAAGAGTGATGGTCTCGTCGCGACTGCTCATAGCGGCGCCGTCCGATGAAGTGAAAGCTGAGAAAACTGGTGGTTTGGATGTTGGGAACCGGGCTCAGATTCAGTTTTCGTCCCAAGCAAAAGCCCCGTCGCAACGGGGCTTTCGCGAGTAACAGCTTCTCTACTGATCGCTGGAACTCTCTTTATCCTTCCCCGTGCCAAGATTCATCTTCTCTAGTTCTGCTTTATGTTCTTTTACGAACTGCAAGTTCACCGGATTGACGAACGCAGGCGGCTTTCCGCCCTGCTCAACCGCAGCCTGCGCAAACCCGGCAGTGATCAACCCCATGGGAATGAAAAGGAAATCGTGCGTAGCCATACCATGCTGCTTGATCCAGGCATTCATCTGTGGGCAACTGCTCTCGATAATTTTCTCTTTCGCTATTAGTGACAGGTTGTCGTCATCGATCTTCCCCTTACATTCGTTGGCAATGGCCTCGTTCTTCTGCCCACCTGCCTCGTAGTCCCTTAAGGCAGCGGCGTAGGTTTGCACCTTAGCCATCGTGAGAACGTAATCGTGAATCGCCGCCTCGTCCTGCGAACTGTCTTTCTGGGCGCTCGCGACGTTTGAGAGCGTGAAAGTGCAGAGGAGCAGCATCACGGCTGCGATTCCGTATTTAGAATGATTCAAGGGCCCCTCCGGGACGGAAAATTCTGGCTTGGTACTCGTCAGATACACAATTCCGGCAGAATGCCGCCTTCAGTCCGCTAAAAAATCATCCCGCAGCCCTCTTGCTCCGACCCGCCCTCGTAGCTCATAATTGGTTGTGCACCCCTCCAACCTGCACAACCCATCTTCCAGTCAAAAGAACGAGGTCGCGATGTCGGCAAAGTACATCTTTGTCACCGGTGGTGTGGTGTCTTCTCTCGGCAAGGGCTTGGCGGCAGCTTCCATTGGCTGCCTGCTGGAAACGCGCGGCTTGCGCGTCAACATGCAGAAGTTCGATCCTTACCTCAACGTCGATCCCGGCACCATGTCGCCCTTCCAGCATGGCGAGGTATTCGTCACCGACGACGGCGCCGAAACCGATCTCGATCTCGGCCACTACGAGCGCTATACCCATAGCAAGCTCACCCGCGAAAATAACTGGACCACCGGCCGAATCTACGAGCAGATCATCACCAAGGAGCGACGCGGTGATTATCTCGGTAAGACTGTGCAAGTGATTCCCCACGTGACCAACGAGATCAAGGGCGCGATGAAGCGTGCCGCCGTTGACGTCGACGTGGTCATCATCGAAATCGGCGGCACCGTCGGCGACATCGAATCGCTGCCGTTTATCGAAGCCATTCGCCAGATGCGCCAGGAACTGGGCCGTGATAACACGGTTTTCGTGCACCTCACGCTCGTGCCTTACATTGCGGCAGCAGGGGAGCTGAAAACCAAGCCCACGCAGCACTCCGTGAAGGAATTGCTCAGCATTGGAATTCAGCCCGACATCCTGCTTTGCCGTACCGATCGTTTTCTGTCGAAAGATATTAAAGGCAAGATCGCGCTCTTCTGCAACGTGGAAGAGGAAGCCGTCATCACCGCGAAGGACGTTGCATCGATCTACGAAGTGCCGATCGGCTTCCATCATGAAGGCGTTGACCGCCTGGTTCTGAAATACCTCCGAATCGACGCCAAAGAACCCGATCTCTCCAAGTGGCAAGATATCGTTCATCGCGTTTATAACCCGAAGGACGAAGTCACGATCGGCATCGTCGGCAAATACGTCGAATACGAAGATTCCTATAAATCACTCAAGGAAGCACTGGTCCACGGCGCCCTTGCGCATAATTTGAAACTCAACGTGCAATGGATCGAGGCCGAGGGTCTCGAAACTAAGGACGAGAGCTACTACGAACAACTCCGCCACGTCGACGGCATCCTCGTGCCTGGCGGCTTTGGCAAGCGCGGTATCGCGGGCATGCTGAACGGCATTCGCTTTGCGCGCGAGCAGAAAGTCCCGTATTTCGGAATCTGTCTCGGTATGCAGACCGCGTCCATCGAGTTCGCACGTGACGTCTGCGGCCTCGAAGATGCGAACTCAAGTGAGTTCGATCCCGCGACTCCTCACCGTGTGATCTATAAACTCCGCGAACTGCGCGGCGTGGAGGAACTCGGTGGCACCATGCGCCTGGGTGCGTGGGCCTGCAAACTCGAGCCCGGTTCACTGGCCGCAAGAGCCTACGGCCAGGCTGAAATTAGCGAGCGTCACCGTCACCGCTACGAGTTCAACCAGGAATACCGCGAGCAGATGGCTGCCTCCGGGTTGAAATTTACCGGTACCACTCCGGACGGTACGTACATTGAGATCGTGGAACTCGATCCGTCCGAGCATCCGTATTTTCTTGGCTGCCAGTTCCACCCTGAGTTCAAGTCGAAGCCGCTTGAGCCTCATCCGCTCTTCAAGGCCTTCGTTGGCGCCGCGTACGAATACCGCAAACAGCGCCACCAAACCAAGGAACATGAAGAAGAGTCGATCTTTCTCCGACCTGAGCGGGTAGGGAACTAGTGAGCCGTTCTTTCAAAGTCAAAGGCGTTGAGATCGGCGGTCCCAAGCTCTTCGTGATCGCGGGTCCTTGCGTGATTGAGAGTGAAGAGCACGCACTTAAGATGGCAGAGGCCATCTCCGGCGTGTGCAAGGCGATGAAGATTCCCTACATCTTCAAAGCTTCCTATGACAAAGCTAACCGCACTTCGCTGCAGAGTTTTCGCGGACCCGGGTTACAGGAAGGTCTGCGCATCCTCGCAAAGATCGCCGACACGGTAAATGTCCCAGTATTGACCGACGTACACGATGCGGAACAGGCAACCGCGGCAGGCGACATCGTCGATGTACTGCAAATTCCTGCTTTCCTTTGTCGTCAGACTGATCTGCTGATTGCAGCTGCGAAAACCGGCAAAGCCGTCAACGTGAAAAAGGGGCAGTTTGTCGCGCCCGCCGACATGCAGCATGCCGTCACCAAGATTCGCGAATCCGGGAACGACCGAGTTTTTCTGACCGAGCGCGGTTCGTCGTTCGGGTACAACAATCTCGTGGTCGATATGCGTTCTTTGCCGATTCTGCGAGGCTTCGCGCCAGTAGTCTTCGATGCGACCCACTCGGTGCAATTGCCCTCTGCTGGGAAGGACGGCCATGCGATCTCCGGAGGACAGCCCGAATTTATCCCGGTACTGTCGCGTGCTGCCGTTGCTGCCGGCATCGACGGAATCTTTATGGAAGTGCATGATGATCCTAAACACGCCAAGTCCGACGGGGCTAACGCGCTGCACCTGAAAAACCTGAGGGAAGTCCTGCAGCAACTGTTGCGGGTGCACGAGGCGGTCGCCACGGAACCAGTAAAGCCAAATTAAACCTGGGTGTGATCTGCTCGCGACAAAGCGAGCCCAAATCGCATCCCATTCTTAACCTCTGTATGCGTAGATATTGTCTCCTTCTCGTTCTCGCGTTGTTCGCCTCTGCCGCGTTCGGGCAACTCCTCGACACCTCCATCTACCCTGCGAATGCAGATGCTAAAAAAGACATCAGCAACGCCCTCACTAAGGCGAACACAGAACACAAACGCGTGTTGTTAGTGTTTGGCGCAGACTGGTGCTACGACTGTCACGTACTCGACAAACGGTTTCATCAAGCTGATATCCAGCCGACGCTCGATAAGAACTTCATTGTGGTTCACGTCGATATCGGGCAGGGAGATAAGAACGTGGATGTCGCGGAACAATACCAAATTCCGCTGAACCGCGGCGTGCCGTCAATTGCCGTGGTCGATCGTTCGGGCGTCGTCCTCTACAGTACGCAACACGGCGAAATTTCGCCAACACGACGTCTGCCCGCCAGCGATATCCTCAAGTTCTTGCAGCAGTGGGCACCGAAGAATTAATCCCGACTATTGTGCTTTGCTTCCCCACGCGAGAATTTCCGACCGGAACTCCGAATAGTTGGCGATGATCTTCGGCACAAAGATTCGCCATCCCAAGTTGTCGATGACGACGAAACCTCGCTGCGGGTACTCACGGATCGACTTCACGTTGGCTCGCTGAATACGTGTCTCTTGTCCATCCATCTGCCGTACGAGTTCTTCCGGGGTGAGCTCAATACTGAACGATTCCCAGCGCCGCATCTTGGTGCGAAAACTGAATTGCCCCGCCAGTGTTCCCAGCGCCAACCCAAGCATGACCACGCCCATTACGATCAATCCGGCACGACGTTCATTCGCATCCATCCAGTGAACACGAGGTGCCAAGCCGAGTGCTAGAATTCCCATTCCCAGTAGCGCGATGAGGGGCGCCATCACGCGCGCAGTGCTGCGACGGCGCTCTACCCATCCTTCTGGCACGCGATAAATCATAGGATGGCAAGCAGTATAGCCGCTCTCTTCCTTTCGGCTATTTCGTCTGATCGAAAAGTTCCGGGAACTTTTCTCCCCGCAAATGGCAATTCAAAATAGCAGTTGGCTCGGAGTGGACCAGCGTAGATGAAGTCGTCGAGCGATCAGGAACTCGTCAAGCTGCTGGCTCGCGGCGATCATCGTGCTTTCGAAACCATCTACTCCAGATGCCACCTGCCTTTATTTCGGTTTGCCATGCACATGTCAGCCTCACACGAAATCGCCGACGAGATTACCCAGGAAACTTTCCTCTTCCTGCTGCGAAAGCCCAGCGCGTACGCGGCAGAGAAGGGAACCCTCGTCAGTTTTCTCATGGGAGTCGCCCGCAACCTCATTCGCCGGAACCGTCGTGACACATCGCCTGATCTCCCACTCGAAGACGACGGCATCGAGGAACGGATCGCCGAGTCTGCTTCGCCCGACTCTCCTCTCGACCACGCCATCCGCCGCCAGTCTGCCGCCGCCCTGCAAGCCGCGCTGCTGCAGGTCCCGGAAGCTTATCGTGAGGTCATGGTCCTCTGCGATCTCCAGGAAATGTCGTACTCCGAGGCTGCCGCCATCCTCTCCATTCCACTTGGCACCGTCCGCTCCCGACTCCATCGCGGACACCTTGCCCTGCTCGATCAACTTTCTCGCGTCACAGCGCAGAAGTCCGGGGTTAAGCTATGACTTGCGACTGGTACGAACAGCAATTAGCAACCGATACCGTCGACCTCTGGCCTGCCGGGCACCCCTCATCCGCTCTGCTCGACCACGCGCGCACCTGCAGCTCTTGCGATCGTCTGGTGCAGCGAGAACTAGTACTCAAGCGTCAACTCGTCAATCTCGCGCAGAAAAATCAAGCTCTGCAGCCATCTCCGTCAGTGAAGCGCAGCCTCCTCGCGGAACTCGACTCGCTCCACCCCTCACCCACTCCGCGCCGGATGCGGATCATCTACTACGCAATCGCGGGGGCCGCTATCATCTGTCTGGTTGTAGCTTTGCTCAGCGCCCGCCGCCCGCACCCCACTGCGCCCAGCCTCGCGAACACGCCTGCGGTGAAGCCCGCACCAATCGTCCCGGAAACGACTCCCACGACAGCACCGTCAACACCCACCGTAGTCGCCCGACACGAAGCGCCCGCACGTAGGCGTTCGCCGGCGACTCTGACCGCCTCCAACACCGATTTCTATCCCGTCGTCATGTGCGATTCCGTCACCTGCGCCGGCCCGGCCCTGACCGTTCGCGTTCAGTTACCCCGATCACCACTCGCCACGCGCGGTTCCAACACGCCCGTGATGGCCGACCTCCTCGTCGGAGAAGACGGCCTCGTGCGCGGCGTAAGACTTTTGCAATAACAGGAGAGATGTCCATGCAATCTTCAATCTCACGCACTCTGCTCGCAGCTCTCGTTGTACTCGGATCCACCGGCTATGCCTTCACCCAAACTGAGCGCACCATGGTTCTTCATGGCGACGGCGCGCAAAGCATGGGCGCCATTCGTCTCGAAATCGGGGGTTTCGACGATCGCGACAACGCCAAGGGCATCCCCCTCACCGCCGACGTCGTAACCACCCACGTCCAATATCTGTCGGACGGCAACAAGATTACCAACGACGAGACCTCGCATTTCTATCGTGATAGCGAAGGCCGCACCCGACGAGAGAATAAGCTCATGCTCCCCGGCCATAGCACAGATACGCCGACCATGATAATGATCAATGATCCCGTGGCGCACACTCGCTTCGTCCTCAACACGGTTCACAAATCGGCGGACCAAGTCATCGTTGAAGACGGTCCCGCCGATGCCAACGTCATGTACATGAAGAAGCGTCAGGACGAGCAGGTCGTGATCAACAAAGCGCCATCGAACGAGCAGCCCGAGAACAAGGAAGATCTCGGCACCCAAAGCATCGAAGGGGTAACCGCACGCGGAACTCGCACCAGCCACGTGATTCCCGCCGGAAAGATCGGCAACGAGAAGCCAATTACCGTCACCACTGAGAGTTGGTTCTCCGACGAAGTTGGTATGGAAGTCCTCCGCGTTCACAAGGACCCCTGGTCCGGTGAGGTCACCACGAAAGTCACCAACATCCGCCGCGGTGAGCCCGACGCCAGCCTCTTCACTGCGCCCGCCGACTACAAGGTCGAGAAGATGGAAGGCGGAAAGCACATCATGCGCATCGAGAAGGACACCACGACCGTCGAGCCGCCCAAAGACTAGTCGCGCAAATCAAAAGGGACGGCCTAAGCCGTCCCTTTCATTGCAAACATCCATAACTGTCTATGTGCCTTCGCTCCAGCCGGCGAGGTACTCTTCCTGTTCCGGCGTCAGCTTGTCGATCTTGATACCCATCGACTCGAGCTTTAGCTTTGCTACGCGCTTATCGAGCTCTTCGGGAACCTTGAAGACGTTCTTCTCGAGTGCCGCATGGTTCTTGACCAGGTAATCCAGCGAAAGCGCCTGGTCGGCAAAGCTCATATCCATCACGCTCGGCGGATGCCCTTCGGCGCTTGCCAGGTTGATCAGGCGGCCCTCGCCGAGCAAGTTGATCTTGCGTCCATCCTTCAGCGAATACTCTTCCACGAAGTTACGCGTGGTGCGCTTCGACGACGAGAGCTTCTCCAGCGCCGGAATATCGATTTCAACATTGAAGTGGCCGGAATTCGAAACGATTGCACCATCCTTCATCAGTTCAAAGTGTTCGCGACGCAACACGCTCTTGTTGCCGGTGACCGTGCAGAATACATCGCCCAGCTTTGCGGCTTCTTCCATCGACATCACGCGATAGCCATCCATCACAGCTTCAATGGCCTTGGTCGGATCGATTTCAGTCACGATGACTTCGGCGCCCAGACCACGAGCGCGCGAGGCCAGTCCGCGACCGCACCAACCGTAGCCGGCGACGACGAACTTCGCACCTGCAAGCAGGAAATTCGTCGCCCGCACGATGCCGTCAATCGTCGACTGACCGGTGCCGTAACGGTTGTCAAACAGGTGCTTGGTGTCCGCATCGTTCACGGCGATGATCGGATACTTCAGCATGCCATCCTTTGCCATGGCGCGCAGGCGGATGACGCCGGTGGTCGTTTCTTCCGTTCCGGCGATGATTCCATCGAGCACGTCCGTACGCTTGGTAAGCGCGATGGACACCAGGTCCGCACCGTCATCCATCGTGATGTGTGGCTTGTGGTCGAGGGCCGACATGATGTGCGAGTAATACGTGTCGTTGTCCTCGCCCTTGATGGCGTAAACAGGAATGTTGTAATCGCGCACCAGCGAAGCGGCAACATCATCTTGCGTGGAGAGGGGGTTGGAGGCACACAGAACGGCCTCAGCTCCACCGTCACGCAGAGTGATCATCAGATTCGCGGTCTCGGCCGTAACGTGCAGGCAGGCCGCAACGCGCATGCCCTTTAACGGCTGGTTCTTAATGAATTCCTTGCGCAGAATCTGCAGGACTTTCATCGACTGGTTTGCCCACTCGATGCGTTTTTTGCCCAGGTCCGCGAGTTCGATATTTGCGATGTCGCACGCGACGTTCGTTGATGTCGTTGCCATGTTCCCTCTAATTCACAGTTGTACCGAAGGTGTGTCGCGGCGATCCGCGCGAAAAGCGGAGGAGACGATCGCCTCCCCCGCCATGGGTTCAGTGCTTTGAAGCGTGGGCCGGAGAAGCGTGCTTGAGGCCGGCTTGCTCGCTCAATGCGGCAGCCTTGTCCGTCGCTTCCCAAGTGAAGTCTTTGTCGCTACGTCCGAAGTGTCCGTAGGCAGCCGTCTTTCGGTAGATCGGTCGCCGCAGATTCAGCGACTCGATGATCCCTTTCGGCGTGAGCTTGAAGTTCTTGCGAACCAGCTCTTCGATCTTGCCTTCTTCAACCTTGCCGGTCCCGAAAGTCTCCACGAGAACGCTCACCGGCTCAGCCACGCCAATCGCGTAGGCCAATTCGACTTCGCAACGATCCGCGAGTCCCGCAGCCACAATGTTCTTCGCAATGTAGCGCGCCATGTACGCCGCCGAGCGATCGACCTTCGTCGGATCTTTGCCGCTAAACGCGCCGCCGCCGTGGCGGCCCATGCCGCCGTAGGTGTCGACGATGATCTTGCGGCCGGTCAGCCCGGTATCTCCCATCGGTCCACCGATCACGAAACGTCCGGTCGGATTGATGTGGTACTTGGTGTCCGCATCGAGCAGGTTCGCCGGAACCGCAGCCTGGATAACGTGCTTCAAAATGTCAGCGCGAAGCTGTTCGGTACTTATGGTCTCTGCATGCTGGGTCGAAATGACGACCGCATCCACCCGTACCGGCTTGTGATGCTCGTCGTATTCCACGGTGACTTGCGATTTGCCGTCGGGACGAAGGTAAGGAAGGAGACCGGTCTTGCGGACTTCGGTCAGTTTCAGGGTGAGTTTGTGAGCCAACGAGATAGGGGCCGGCATCAGCTCAGGCGTTTCGTTCGTCGCGTAGCCGAACATCATGCCTTGGTCGCCGGCGCCCCCGGTATCTACGCCCATGGCGATATCGCCTGATTGTTTGTTGATGCTCGAGATCACCGCGCAGGTGTTGGAATCGAAGCCGTAGAGTGCGTTGTCGTAGCCGATGGCCTGAATGGTGCCGCGCACAAGTGTTTGGAAATCGACATACGCCTTGGTCGTAATTTCGCCGGCAATTACCACTAGTCCGGTGGCAGTTAGAGTCTCGCAGGCGACGCGGCTGGAGGGATCTTCCGCCAGGCAAGCATCGAGGATGGCATCGGAAATCTGGTCGGCAATCTTATCGGGATGGCCTTCGGTCACTGATTCCGATGTGAATAAAAAACGATTACGCTTTGACAAACGTGAACTCCTTACAAAGCTTGCAGCATGTCGCGGAGCAGGAGGCCCGCGGAAGATGGCAAACCTGATAGTGGCTTCTATTTAGGGTATCAAAGCCGCACCGGGGCGACAACGGATATGGCGCTGAATGGCGCTTCCGGACGGTTAAATTGCGAGCTATCGCAGTTAAGAAAAAATAGACCTTAAAGTTTTCGCATTATTCGCTCGTCAGGCCATCCGCATCCACAGTCACAGTTCGTGGGTGGTCCAAACTTCCACTTAGAGCCAGCGGCTTTCCGTTTAGCGAAATTTCGGTCCCGTTCGGGTTTCCGATCTTGATTTCGATCTTCGATTTCGCGGTCACGCTTTGCTGCTCGTTGGCGGCAAACAATCGCTGGAAGGCACGTTTGCCGTCCGCTGTTACTGAGAGCCAGCTCTCTTCGGATGTCTTGATAGAAACCGTGAACTCTGAGGCAATCGGTGCAACCGCGGGAGATGCCTGTTTCGGGGTGGCTACTGCGGACTGAGTTACGGCCTGCGGTGCCGGACTTCTGTCGGTGGCGCCGGTTGGTGCTGGTGGAGGTTGTTGAAGCGGCGCGGGCGGGGGGTGCGCCGCATTCTGGGCCTGCTGCTTCATCTGGCGGTGCAGGCTGGGCCGCTTCAGCGCCTTGAAGTATCCGTGTCGAAAAGCCTGGTAACCGCCAAACGCAACCGCACAAGCCAAAGCCAGAAACGCAACGGCTCGCCAGACTCCGGATTTGTCCGACGATTCCCGCGCCTGCTGGGCCGCTAGACGGCTGGCTTTGGCCATAGCGCTCTGTGCCACTATTTTTTCCACCGAGACCGGCTGTTCCGTCACCGCCGCCTGGTAATCGGCGACAGCGTCGTCTTCGTTCAGCCCAAGGAAGCGGGCGTAAGAACGTACGAAACCCTTGTTGAAGATGCCGCCGGGCAGGATGGAAAAATTTTCGTCTTCCAGGGCCTTGAGGGAGCGAGTCCCGATCTTAGTGGCAGCCGCGATCTCGTCGAGCGAGATTTTCCGCATCTCGCGTTCACGACGCAACTTATCGCCAAAAGCCCCCATGGCCCTCGCCTTGTGAAATATGCATTATTATCGTTAGGGTACTCTGGTTATAATAGAAACCGCAATTTCCACTGTCAAACACCAAGGTAACGGCGCTCCCAACGCCGTACGCCGCAGGTAACTTGCGTCGGGCGATTACCTGAGATACTTAATCAGGACCTCCGTATAAGCGCCATTGCCCGCCGTGAAAACGGCGACATATAATGGCCAGACTTCGGAACCTCGAGGCCAAAACTCCGTGATGTTCGACTCGACCGGCGCCGATCGCAAGCGTCAGTTACAAGAGCTTGAGATCTTTCACGACGTCGCCAAGGCGCTCACGTCGTCGCTGAACCTCGACTCAATTCTCCAGACCATCATGGAGAAGATGGCGGAATACTTCCGCCCCGACACGTGGTCGCTCCTCATGGTCGATGAGGAGAAAGAAGAGCTCTATTTCGCGATCGCCGTAGGCGACGCGGCCGAAGCCCTGAAAACGGTACGGCTGAAACTCGGCGAAGGCATTGCCGGGTGGGTCGCGCAGCATGGCGAAAGCCTGCTGGTTCCCGATGTCTATACCGATCCACGTTTTGCCAAGCGGATCGACGAAATGACCAAGTGGGAGACGCGATCGATTATTTGTATTCCCCTGAAATCCAAACATCGCGTCCTGGGCGTAATTCAGTTGATCAATGTCGATATGCAAGGCTTTGGCGGCAACGAGATGTTGCTGCTCCAGGCGCTGGCCGACTATGCGGCCATTGCTATCGACAATGCTCGCGCGGTGGAAAAAATTCAGGAACTAACCATCACCGACGACTGTACCGGCCTCTACAACGCGCGGCATCTTTACAAGACGCTCGAGGCCGAGGTCTATCGTTCCAGCCGTTTCGGTTACGAGTTCAGCATCCTGTTTCTCGATCTCGACCACTTCAAACTCGTCAACGATACGCACGGCCATCTCGTCGGCAGCCGACTGCTGGCGGAGATTGGATACGCGATCAAATCGCATCTGCGCTTAATCGACTATGCGTTCCGCTACGGCGGAGACGAATTCGTCGTACTGCTGCCGCAGACTTCCAAAGAATCGGCATTGGTCGTGGCAAGACGTCTCCGCGACGTGTTCCGCACCGAGAGTTGGCTCAAGGCTGATGGCCTGAACCTGAATATCCGTGCCAGCATGGGAGTTGCAACGTTCCCCGAGGATGCGAAGAGTTCGCATGAGATCATCCGCCAGGCCGACGAGATGATGTACGCGGTCAAGAATTCTACCCGCGACAATGTCAGCGTCGCACGGCAGGGAATGCTAACGTAGCTAGCGCGTCGGAAGCGGCTTGATTGCGTTAAGATTTTCTGGCGCCGACGGATTCACTCCGAAATCCCAAACGTATAAATTCATTTCGCCTTCGCTGAGCATCTCCACCACGGCATACTCGCCTGGTTCCAGCGGTTGATTGGGTACAAGTTTCACCCACGGTCCGCCGTTCGTCTTCGCCGCGGTTGCCGGAAGAAATCTTTGCGTCTGGCTAGTTTTACCCGAGATCTTCACATTGAGCGTACCGACGGAGCGGGTGTTCCTTGGCTCGTTCGAATCGACGTGTACGAGCCGGTAATGGTCGGAGAGATCGACTGTTTTTTCCCCGCTTTCCACGCAAAGGTAGATGGTTGGCGTGGGGGTGTGGGACTGCACTCTCGCGTGCGCGGCTTGCAATTCAAACGACTGGTGGCGAGTGGCCACCGGGTTCACGGTGGCGCGCAATATATTCTTACGGGTGTTCTTGTTGACGTCTGCGCCGTTCTGCACGATCTCGGAGAGTTCCGGGCGGCCTTTGAACTCATCGAGGAGGTAGACGCCTCCGAGATTGGAATCGGGAAGACGGAGGCGCGGGGCAACGGTCGGCGCATCGACTTCGCTCTTCGACTCCTCGACGGCTTCCTCTTCAGCGACGTCGCGTGACTGGCGCGAGGTGTCGTTCTTCACTGGATTGGTGTTGTATTTGTTGGTTGCGTCCCAGTCGATCATGTCGGCGGGAATGTATTCCCACTCAAAGCGCTCGGCGCTTTTGTAGTGAACGCGGTCGCCTTCGACCTTGTACTCGAGAACGGGCTGGTAGCCGCCATCCTTCAGGATGAGCCGCTTGGTGTGCACCTGCGCGAACGCGACCGTTAACAGAACGAGCAGGATAAGGGCGATGCGGAGGCCGGAGCGCATGCGGTTATCGTAGTCCGGAGCAGCCGGATGGACAAAACAACCTTGTTTACGGTGTGTTTGCAAGGCGATTGTATTTTTTCAGCACTTCGCGCAACTGGTCGTGCGGAAGGGCGATGACTTTGTGATTGTCGCGACCGACCATGGTTTCCGCTGCCACCATGGCGTTCACCACGGCCTCCTCGGTGGCTTGCACCGTGGCTTCGAAGATTGGATCCATGCTGTCGTTTGGCAGCGTCTGGATCGTTGCCGGCTTCTCGCCGTAGTAGGCATGAGGGTTGGCGGTGGAGAACGCGATAAAAATATCGCCTGATCCGTTGCCGGAGATGCTGCCGAGCCGTCCTAATCCGTCGGTCACCCGCTTGGCTACACGCTTGAGCTGCGTCGGAATCAATGGCGCGTCGGTGGCGACCACGACGATGATGGAGCCGGTCTCCTGCTTATAGGCGCGTTCCTGCGGAATCTCTTTGCCCACAGGCACGCCGGCGATGCGGAGATGTGGACGCAACCCGTAATTGCATTGCACCAGCACTCCAACGGTGTAGCCACCCACCACCCGTGATGCAGTCCCAATGCCGCCCTTGAACTCGTTGCAGACCATCCCCGTCCCGCCGCCAACATTGCCCTCCGTGACCGGCCCTGTCTTCGCGCTGTCCAACGCCGCGAAGGCATCTTCCGGCTTTACATGGAAGCCGTTGATGTCGTTCAACCAGCCGTCCCAGGTTTCGGCGACCACGGGGAGGGACCATGCGTCTTCGACAATTTTGGGCGGCTGATGTTTCAGGCGCCAGGCAATGACGGCGTCGCGTACTACGCCGACGCTGTGGGTGTTGGTGATCATGACCGGGCCGTCGAGGAAACCGGATTCTTCGACCCAGGTGGTGCCAGTCATTTCGCCGTTGCCATTCTGTGAGAACCAGGCGGCATAGACGGGATCGAACAGCTCACCCGCGCGCGGAATGACCGCGGTGACGCCGGTACGGACGGGCCCTTGGCCGACGACGAGTTTGCCTTCGCCAGAGATGAGCGTCTTGTGACCGACGGTGACGCCAGCGACGTCGGTGATGGCGTTCCATTTTCCTGGGTTGCCGTCGAAGGGAACGCCAAGATCACGGGCACGGGGTTTGGAAGCTTGAGCTGAGGCGAATGCGCTAAGGAGCAGTAGGACAGCCGAAATTTGGGCTTTCATGAGCGCGGAAATTATAGCGCTATGGGGAAGTCTTAGCGGCCGGGGCGAGGTACCCCCTCCCCTCCCCTCGATCTATTGTTTTGTTGGGGTTAGCGAAAGAATCCCGTCAAAATATTCAATCTAAACGAGTTAGATACCAAAATATAGAAAACATTGAGGTTAGCTGAAGTGGGAGGTTCCGCAATTTTGCTCTGTATCCCTCTATTATCAGGATATCGAAGTGGGAGGGGTAAACCGGACACTTTCTGGAAACTTATATTTGCCGTGCGCTTAGGAGGATGGAGAGAAATCGGCGATTTTTGTGACTTGACAAGAAAAAGCGGGACGGCGGTGTTCGGAGAATGGCTGGCCGGAGTTGAGCGATTCCTTCGAACGCACTTCAAGGGCGGAGGTGCGGTGCTTTCGAGCGTGACTGCTCTGATGAACCGCCACGACAAAATCTTGCCTCACATTTGAACCACACTTCTTACCGAACGTTCACTGGCATCTCTTGCTCTCGCGGTTTCATCTTCTGCAAAACAGGCGCAGTTTTTCGCAGCGCTAATTTTTTTAGGCGGGTAGAAGGGCAGAATGGCTGATTCCTCCTCGGCAATTCCACGACGAAAGTTTGGTAAGGCCGATGCGATGATCTCGTGCATCGGATTTGGCGGCCATCATATCGGCGACGCGCAGGACGAAAAGACCGCGGTGAAGTTAGTGCACCAGGCGGTGGACGCGGGAATCAATTTTTTCGATAACTGCTGGGAATACCACCGCGGCAAAACGGAAGACTGGATGGGCAAAGGCCTGAAAGGCCGGCGCGACAAAGTTTTCCTGATGACGAAGGTCTGCACGCACGGACGGGATGCGGATCTTGCGATGCGCATGCTGGAGCAGTCGCTCAATCGACTCAAACCGATCACCTCGATCTCTGGCAGATCCACGGAGTGTCGTTCGACAACGATCCCGAGTTGTTCATTCGTCCGAATGGCGCGGCGGAGGCGCTGCGCAAGGCGAAGGAGCAGGGCAAAGTCCGCTTCGTCGGATTCACGGGTCACAAAGATCCGGACATTCACCTGGCAATGTTGAAGACGGGGTTTCCCTTCGATTCCGTGCAGATGCCGCTCAACGCTTTCGATCACAACTACCGCAGCTTTGAAATGAACGTGGTGCCGGAGTTGAAAAAGCGAGGGATTGCAGCGCTGGGAATGAAGCCGATCAATGGGCACGGGGATGCCGTCAAGCGCGGAGTGTTGAGCGGCGAAGAAGCGCTGCGCTATGCGATGAGCCTGGACGGGGTGACGACGATGATTACGGGCTTCGACAACCAGGAAGCGCTGGACCAGGCAATCAAAGTAGCGAGCGGATTCCAGCCATGGTCGGCGCAGCAGATGGATGAACTGCGCGAACGAGTGAAGCCATATTCAGGGGATGGGCGTTACGAACTCTACAAGGTTTCGTTGAGGTTCGATAATCCTGAGGCACGCATGGCGCACGATTTTCCACTCGATATGCAGTCGGTAGAAGTGAAGGAGATGATGAAAGCCACTGAGAATACCGGACGTCCGTTCCCAGAGGCGAAGTGATGGGGGACAGCAAGTATGAGTTCAATCGACGTTCGTTTTTGAAAGGCGCCGCGCAGGTAGGCGCGGGAAGCCTGGTACCGGGGAGCGTGAAAGCTATGGCACAGGAGTCGAACTTGGAGAAGAAAAGCGTTGGCACGATTCCGAAGCGTCTGCTGGGGAAGACGGGCATTGAAGTTTCGGCACTCGGATTGGGTGGGTACCATCTCGGCTCCGCGAAGACACAAAAGGAGGCGATGGAATTGGTGGCGAGGGCGATCGATGCGGGTATCACGTTCTTCGATAACGCGTGGGACTATCACGATGGCCAGAGCGAGGAGTACATGGGACAGGCGCTGAAAGGGAAGCGCGACCAGGTAGTGCTGATGACCAAGTGCTGCACCCACGGCCGCAGCAAAGAAGTTGCCATGCGCATGCTGGAGCAATCGCTACGCAGGCTGCAGACCGATCACCTGGACGTGTGGCAGATTCACGAAGTGGTTTACGAAAACGATCCAGACCTCATCTTCGCATCTGGTGGCGCGGCGGAAGCGTTGTTGATGGCAAAACAACAAGGCAAGGTTCGCGCGATTGGTTTCACCGGCCACAAACATCCGCGAATCCATCTCAAGATGCTGTCGCACGATTTTCCTTTCGACACGGTGCAGATGCCGTTGAACTGCCTGGACGCAACGTTCCGCAGCTTCGAACTACAAGTGTTGCCGGAGTTGCAGAAGCGCGGAATTGCGCCGCTCGGCATGAAGAGCATGGGGGGAAGCGGGGAGATTGTGAGTAACGGCGTGGCAAAGCCAGAAGAGGCGCTGCGCTATGCGATGAGCCTTCCGGTGGCGACAACCATCAGCGGGATGGAATCGATGGAGGTGCTGGAACAGAACCTGGAGATCGCGGGGAATTTCCAACCGATGTCGTCGCACGAGATGCAGGCGCTACGGGATAAGGTGAAGTATTGGGCGGCGGACGGACGCTATGAGCGGTTCAAGACGACCAAGATGTATGACGGCGCCGAGGGCAGGAAACAGCACGAATATCCACCGGATACGGAGTTGCCGGCGTAGGGTTAGCGTCTGAATTCTGGATGCCGGGCTGGATGAAAATCGGAAAAGGAGGCGTCCGAGCCCCTTTTTATAGTCTCTAAGTTGTTGAATTTACGCCCTGGCGACTGGGATCGAGAAATGGCATAGCTCTTGCAAAGTTTAAGAGCGACACGATTCCCCAATCGTGTTCGGAGCCCTCCCCAAAAGTGCTCGACGGAGTTTCGGATGTTAGTGAGCGAACAGATCTTGCAAGTACCGCCACGTAAAGACGAACGCTGGGCATTTTTGCCAACGTTCCTGGAACAGGTATCAGAGACGGTAGAAAAGGTTCTTGCACGCAGCAGCGACGATAAACAGGAGCTCCGCTATCGCTAGCTTCTGAGTTGTGCGACGCTCTGTTCGAGCATGAATAGCATTCTCGATCCGAGTTGATTTTCTTCTAGGCGATCGAGAAGACGTGGAGAACGCTCGTTGGTAGCGATCGTCCAACAGCCGTCAAAGTAATCTTTTTCCAATCGCAGTTCCACACCTTCGACGCGAACAATGGCAGCAGCGGGGAGTTTTCCCGCGTCTTCGTATTTCAATTCCAAACGTTGTGCATCGATAGAAGTCAGTTTCTGTTCCAACGTGGTTCGGAGTTCCGCGACACCAGCTTGTCTCAACACGACAGGTTCCCTCATCTTGCGAATCCATCCCGCCGGCCAGTACGGTTCAGGACAATAGTAAGGTAAGAGGATGCCCCGCGAGATGAACGAAGGATGACGAGTCTGTTAATAAATCCTGAAACCACTCGTTGAGCCTTGGGAGACGTCTTAACCTTAGTAGCTATTAGACGCAAAATTTCGTAAACAGGTCATCGATAGAAGGTGCCGAGGCACTACACGATCGTGCAACTTACAATTCCCGAGTTGCACACAGTTGAAAAGTTGCGAGAAGGTGCAACTATGAAATGAGTGCCTGACGAGTGCCGGTGCGCCAGCTGCGGTAAGCGGCGTCGAGCACCTGCTGGTTGCGGAGGCCTTCTTCCGCAGGGGCGGGAAAGGGCGCGTGGCCGCTAACGGCCAGGGCGAAGGCATCGAGTTGCCGCGTGTAGGCGAGAAGATTCGAGACTTCTTCCTTCTCGACCTGCCGTGGATCGGCGGAAGGTCGAAATTCCAGAGTGACAGGGCGCTCGACGTTGAGACCATCGAAGGCGGTGAGAACGCCATTTTCTCCGGTGAACTCGAGCAGAGTGCGATATTGCGCGCGGGCCGAGACGCTGACGGTTGCAATTGTCTTGCGAGTGAATTCAAGAGTGAGGGAGCCTCCGCAATCCACTTCTCCGGAGCGCTCGTCTTGCACCGCGCTGCAGTTCACGGAGACGACTTCGTCATTGAGGATGAAGCGGAGGGCGTCAATGCAGTGCACGCCGACATCCGCGATAGGGCCACCGGTGGCGAGGGTGGCGTCGGTGATCCAGGTGCGGGCGCTTTCGAAAGCGGGATAGCAGAACTCGGCACGGGCAAGCACGGGGCGTCCAATGCAGCCGTGCAGGATGCGATCGCGCAGGCGGCAGGTGCTGTCTTCAAAGCGAAATACGTGAGCCACGCCGAGTGGCAGAGCGGCAGCCTTGGCCGCGGCAATCATCTGTTCGACTTCCGCAACATTCATTGCCATGGGCTTCTCGCAGAGCACCGGCTTGCCGGCACGCAGAGCCGTGGTGACGTCGGCGAGATGGAGAGCGTCAGGGGTAGCGACGAAAACAGCGTCGACATCGGGACATCGAGCGAGATCGGCAGTAGAAGTAAAAGCATGCGGGATGCGGAACTGTTCCGCGGAGGCGCGGGCGTGCTCTGGGTCGCGGCGGGAGATCGCGGTGACGATACTATGTTCCGCGATGGCGAAGGCCGGCATGAGGCGCTTGACCGCATGTAAGCCAAATCCGGCGATCCCGAAGCGGACTTTTTCGATGGCCATGGCTGGTTTCTCCGAGTGAGGAACTAGTTCCAGTGTAATTGGTGACGAGGAGCAGGCGGGTGCGACGCGGGAGGGAAAACTTCACGGTGGGTGCCTAAAGTTATCGCAACGCGAGTCGATGAAGTTGGAAGAACAGGAGATTGATCGTGGCACTCATGAATTGGGAAAACAAGTACAGCGTTGGCGTTGCGGAGATGGATGCGCAACATCTGAAGTGGATTGGGATATTGAACCGGTTGCACGAGGCGATGCTAGCCGGAAAGGCGCAGGACCTGCAGCGATCGATCTTGTCGGAGATAGTGGCCTACACGCGCACGCACTTTCTACAGGAGGAGTTGATGCTGAAGACACGGGGGTACCCGATGCTGGCAGCGCATCGTGTGCTGCACGTGGATTTCGCCAGGCAGGTGCAGGATATCGAGACGAAGCTGCAGGCAGGGGTTTCCGTGCTGACGATCGACATCATGGAATTCCTCAAGTCGTGGCTGGCGAAGCACATTCTGACGCAAGACACGCAATATGGCAGTTGGTTAAAGCAACACTGACGTGCGGCGAAGGGCGGTTGAACGAGATGGCTCGGCGACGGCGTGAAGAGCTGGAAGTGGGAGTGTCGCATCTCGATGCGCAGCACCGTCGGCTGGTGGAGTTGCTGGTCGGGATGCAAGCAGCGCTGATCGAGAAGCAACCAGCGAGAGAATTGCGGCGGTTAGCGGCGGCGCTGACACTGCACGCCAGAATTCATTTCTCCGACGAAGAGATGATCATGGAAGGCGCGGAGTATCCAGGGCTGGGGAAACATCGCGAGATGCACCGGGAATTTACCGATGGCATTTTGCGCTTGCAGACGAAGTTGCGGTTCCGTCGTACGGAGCAGTTCGCAGAACTGTTGAATTTCGAGCGAGAATGGATTGCCCGGCATCTCGACGAGCAGGACGGACAGTTTTCGTTGTGGCTGCAGGAAAATGCGGTGGAGGAGAACCTGGGCAAGGTCGGCGGGGCGGCGGAAAACTGTTCCATTCCGATAACGGTATCGGCGTAGAGCATAGATTTATGCTGCGTCGCAGCAAAATTGCGAGAGCATTAGGTGGGTCCGGCGCAAGGCCGGGCAGCAGAGATGGCCGTCGCGATGGACGGCCAGCCACGCCACTTGGGCGAGGCCAAAACAGTTCGCAGGCGGCATCCGCGATCGGGGATTGGAGGGGATCATCCGAAGCGCGAGATGTCGCCTGCGAATCCAAGCGTCATCCCTGAACTCAATTTTGCTGTTCACACTTGGACAGTTTCGCCCACGAACGGACGATGCCGTTCCAGTTTCGCCGCCCTCAAAATAGATTAGCCCTACGGAACCAGATGCTTGCAGATGTGTGAAGCGGTGATGCAAGTGCTCGGATAAGGTTGGAGGTGATGGGGGATGGCGAGGATCAAGCAGGATGTGCGGTATGCGGTGCGACACCTGCTGCGCAGTCCAGGATTTGCGATTTCGGCGATTCTGACGCTCGCGCTGGGAATCGGCGCGAACCTGACCGTCTTCCTGATTTTGTATGGTGTGATCCTGCGGCCATTGCCGTTCCCACACAGCCAACAACTGGTGCGCATCGCGCGGCGGTATGCCGGTAGTACCGAGGACAGCCCAGCGTATTCCGGCACCAAGATTCTTTTCATGAACCGGACGAATCGAAGCTTCGAGTCGATGGCCGGTTACGACTATTTTCCGCACAACATCAACCTGATGGAGCAGCAGACCGCAGTTCCATTGCAGGCATTAGGAGTGACTTCGAGTTTCTTTCACGTTTTTGAGATGGAGCCGGTGCTTGGCCATGGGTTCACGCCGGCCGACATGGAGCATGGTGCGGCCGGCGTCGCCGTGCTGAGCGATGCAACCTGGCGCAATCAGTTTGGCGGCGATCCTAAGATCGTGGGGCGCGCGATTACGCTGGGGAATTCCAAATACACGGTCGTGGGAGTTGCAAACCCGAAGTTTCGGCTGGATGCGAAAGTCGATGTGTGGCTGCCGCTGCCGATCGCGGAGAACCCGGAAAATTATGACAATGATTTCAACGTGGTGGCGAGGCTAAAGTCTGGGGTCACTTCGGGGATGGCGCAGGAAGATCTGAAACATACCCTGCTGCTGCTGAAAGAAACGTATCCGAAACTGTGGTCGGCGCAGGAGTCGGTGCATGTGTGGGACTACCACGTTTCGCTGATCGGGCAGGTGAAGCCAGCACTGCGCATCCTGATGGGGGCAGTGGGACTGCTGCTGGTGATCGTCGCCGCGAATATTCTCAGCCTGCTGATGACGCGTTCGATTTCGCGACGACGCGAGATGAGCCTGCGGGTTGCACTCGGTGCTACCGGTGGCCGGTTGCTGCAACAGATGCTGGTAGAGAACCTGTTGCTGTGTGCACTCGGCGGAACTCTGGGGGCGATGCTGGCGCAGATTGCGACGCCGGTGCTGTTGCATCTCAGCCCGATTCATTTGCCGCAATTCGCGGTGTTGAATATCGGTGGTACCGGAATCGTATTTGTTGCCGCGCTGGCGATTGGCTGCGCTTTGCTGTTCAGCTTCGTGCCAGTGCTGGAAGCGCGGCGGGCAGAACTTAACGATTCATTGCGCATGAATCCGACGCAGGTGGCGGGCGGAAAAATTCCGGCACAACGCGCGCTGGTGGTGGGCTAAGTAGCAATGTCGCTGGTGTTGCTTGTGGCGGCGGCGTTATTGCTGACGAGCTTTTGGAAGCTGGTACATTCGTCGGCGGGTTTCGATGCGACAAATGTAGTGACGTTCAAGACGGGCTTCACGGACGCGCAGACGGCAAACTCCGCGGTATTCGGGCAGACACTAAAGCAACTCGCAGCGCGAACGGAGGCGCTGCCGGGCGTGGAGTCGGCGGCGGCGGTGATCAATCCGCCGACGCAGATCGTGCCCGATCTTCCCTTTGACATCATTGGGCGTACCGGTGAACAGGATCACGACTTTGACGAAAAATATATTCCGATCACCGCGGGTTATTTTTCAGCGTTGAAAATTCCCGTGGTCGCGGGTCGAGCCTTTACAACCTCGGACACCAAGGCTTCGGCGCCGGTGCTGATCGTCAATGAGCAGTTCGCGAAGACCTATTTCCCGGGCGGGAATCCGATCGGGCAGCACATCGTGATCGGCAAGGCAATGGGGCCGGAGTTTGAGGATCCGGTGCGCGAGATCGTGGGCGTGGTGGGCAACGTGAAACAGCTCGGGCTGGATGCGCCGGCTCCGACAGCGATGTACTTGCCGTCGGGACAGCTTCCCGACTCGATGGCGCGCCTGGAAGGGCGTATCTACGGAATGAGTTGGCTGGTGCGGATGAAGTCGTCGCAAGTAAATCTCGCAGCTCCGTTGCGGCAGGTGTTTCTTGACACCGCGCAGATACCGATCGCCGGCATGACATCCATGGATCAGGTGATGAGTGTTTCGGTTTCACAACAGCGCTTCAACATGCTGCTGCTGTCGGGATTCGGAGTCATCGCGTTGCTGCTGGGAGCATTCGGGCTTTACGGGGTGATGTCGTACACGGTGGCGCGACAGACGAAAGAGATTGGAGTGCGTATGGCGCTGGGAGCGCAGCGCAGCGATATTCTCGCGATGGTGCTGCGTGAAGCGGGATTGCTGGTAGGGGTTGGGTTGGTGGTCGGGATTGCGGCATCGATTGCCGGAGGAAGATTGATGAGCAGCCTCTTGTTTGGAGTGGCTGCAGGTGATCCGAAGACCCTGGTGGCGATGTCGATCTTACTCGTGGTAACAGGATTGTTTGCAGCCTGGTTTCCAGCACGGAGAGCCGCATCGACGGAGCCGATGGAGGCGTTGCGAAGCGAGTAGCGTTCCTTCTAGCGCAACTGAATGAACTGCACGCCGTAGCCGGGGAAAGCCAGGGTCACGACGCCGTTGACTGGTGTGAGTGTCTGCGAGACGGGGCCGCTGCCGATGCCGGTATTTTTGTCGATGGCGATCAACGTGATCTGACTAGCCGGGCCGGCAGCACTCAGATCAAGCGCCACCGTCTTGGGAACGCCCGGACCGTTGTTGTCGGTAGTCGCGGCGACATCGCGATTGATGAGCATGATCCAGCGTGAACCGTCAGCGGCCTGCGCGGCGAAGATTTCGATGCGACTGGGTTCGGTGACGCTGCTGGTCAAGACAATCATTCTTTCCTGACCAAAGATGTGCGAGAGAGACGAGTCAACCCAGTAGCTCAGATACGGCGTGCTGTTGTCGGTAAGTTCGCCGTACTGTCCGCCGCCTGCGTAAGACCAATGCCACACTCCAGCAGCACCTGCCTTCACTAGTTGCGAATACACATAGGCACGCCAGGCCGCGAAATAAGCGCTGGTGCCGCGATCGTCCTCGACCCATTTTGTGCCGGGGTTGCAGGCGCTGGTGCCGTCGGCGTGAGCCCAATCGGCATTCACGTTATTTTCTGTGATCCAGATGGGCACGCCGCGGGTACTAACGTTGGCATCCATGGTGGAGCGGAAATAAGAAACATGGGTGGTGAATCCATCGACGGCGGCGAAAATTTGTGAGTCGGTGTCTTTCTGATTGCAGCTGCCGTAATAGTGCGTGGCCATGGCGTGGATCGGCTGGGTTGCGCCGGCAAGCAGCGTTGGCAGCATGCGTTGCGGTTCGTTGCCCCAATCGGAAAGTTCCAGAGCGACGAGCTTGATGGTGGGATCGACGGCGAGCATGGCTGCGGCGACGGTGTTGTACATGGTCGCGTATTGATCGGGAGTGACGTTGTTGATGTTGGGTTCGTTGAAGATACCCCACCAGACGATGGGCGTTGCGCTGGGCGATTTGTAAGTCACCCCGTTGACGGTGAATCCACCCGTGTTGTAGTAGCGGACTAAGTTGGCACAATAGGCGGCGAAGGCGGGCAGATTCGCTTCGACATAGTTTCCATTGCTATCGCCCAGAAAAGTGGGCACGGTGCCGATCTGCAGTTGCGGACTATGGTCACCAACGGTGAGGATCGGCTGGATCATTTCGTCGGCCTTGGTGAAGTCCCAAGTCGTGGCGTTGAGCTGAGGAATGGCTCCGTCGATGAGCTGAATCCGGATGTGCGAATCGTCGAGGTTATTGAGCGGCGCGAGCGCGGCAGGACGATCGTGCAGCCAGGAGTAGGACCAATCGGCGCGTTGGAAGGAAGTGGACATGAAAGCGGTGGATCCGGGAGTGGGAGTGAGACTCACCGAAGCTTGCGCCACGGCATTCAACGATAGCGAAGCGCTTGCGGTGGCCGCGGAACTAGTGCCATGTACAAAGATGGGATATGTGGCAGCGCGTGCTGTGACGGCGTCGGTGATGGAGAGTACGACGTTGCCCGATTGCGAACACGTCGGTTGGGTGATGATGGCATTCACTCCTGCAGGCAGGCCGGTCAGCATGATTGACGGTGTAGCGGTATTCACGCAGGTAGCGGTGACGTTCAGCGTTGTGGGCGTGCCGTCTTGCAAGAGATTGACAGTTGTCGATGCAAGTTGAAGCGTGAGGCTGGCGACCGGAGCAGGAGTCGATGGAGTAGAAGAGCCGCCGCAACTGGTAAAAGCGAGTAGAAGTGCAGGAGTAATCAGAGAAATCAGGAACCTGTGCATACCTGTGCCTCGATCAGGATGAAAAACGATTGTGGCAGATGAGGCTCGTAGAGCGATGTGACGAAAGTACGAGTTTGCGTAGGGTGCGTGGATGCTGTCCCCTGAAGGGGACTCTGATGCGGGCGTGGATTTTCCCACCTCTCACGAGGTGGGCTATTACATGGCGTGCCTGCGGCACTCGATTGATGTAAAAGCGAATACCTCGCGCTACTCGGTTTGAAGTTCTGCGAGTTTCGCTTTCATCTCTTCAATTTCGCGGCGCAGGTCTTGGACTTCGGATTCCAACTTCACAATTCTTGCTTCCGTGCTTTCGCTCGGCTGGCGGTGCGGTGGGGCCTCGTGAGTAGGCTGAATGTCGATGGGCAACAGGGTGTGAGCGTAGCGGGCTTCCTTGGTGCCGGGTTGGCGCGGGAGAATCACGGCCAATGCTGGATCGCGCTCGATCAGGTGCTGAAGGCTCGCATTGACGTCATCGAGGCTTTCGAACTTGTACATGCGTTCGGCGCGGCTGCGAAGTTCGCCGGGAGTTTGCGGGCCACGCACTAACAGCTCGCATAGGATTGCAACTTCACGACGACTGAGTTGCAGGGCGTTGTTGACGTCGTGCTCGTACTTGGGGACGCGGCCTTCACTGGTGGCGTGGCGGGCGAGGCCCTTGTCGGTCAGGTTGCGCAGAGCGAGACGTACGGCATCCTCGTCGAGCGTCATCACCGGGTCACGGTTCGATTTCTGGTTGCACGCGTTGATGAGCGCGTTGAGCGAGAGCGGGTAGTACTCCGGAGTGGTGATTTCTTTTTCGATGAGGCAGCCGAGGACGCGGGCGGATTCGGGATTGAGGTGCACGCTCTCACTTTAAGCCTCTAAAAGCGGAAACAAAAGGTAGCTCCGCTCCGAACCCGGAAGGTCGCCGGGTTCTCCGGTCGCCATGACAAATTTGGCTCGCGTCATTTCGGAAAAGTGAGGTTCGGCTTGAGCCAGATTTTGGCGTTGGGGTAGTCGATCGTAAGGGGGAAGAACTTCAGGACGTCGCTTCCGATGAGTTTGCTGGTCGTGTCGGTGGCCCCGCAGCAGGCGACGGTTGGGCTGGGAACGGTGTACTGGCCCAAGCGAAATGAGGTCGCCTTGGCGGTGGCGCCAGAGACTGGGGCTCCGAGGCCTACGCCGCTTTGGCTTGGGTGCTCGATTGGAGTTTGGTGACTATGGGGTGATCTATGGCGTCGCTCGACCCGGTGTCGAGTAGGAAGTGGTCCTGGACGGTAACGGCTCCCGGGAAGACGAGTTCGCCGGGGACAAAGGCCCATTTCTCACGGATCTGAATGGAAACCGGCTGTGCCGATGGGTCGGGATGAAAGGCGTTGGGCGGAGCGATGGTGAGGGTTTTGGCGGCGTAATCAACGGTGACGACGAAACGGCGGAAGAACTCGTAACCGAGAATGCCATCCACCTTTTCGCCCAGACTGGCTTGCAGGGGATGGAGGTCCGCGGTGGAGATTTCATATCCATTACTGTCCAAGCCAGTAAGCCCGATGGCGACATTCTCAATCGATTCAACCGGGATGCGGCCGGATCCGGCACCTTGCATGGAGCCGTGGCCAGTAGCCTTGAGGCCGAGAGTCTTAGCGAGGGCACGATCGACGAGCATTCGGGCTGAACCTGTGTCGAGCACGAAGGAAAGCGGCGGTGAGCCGTTGAGGCGCACCGGAAGGAAGATCATTCCGCTGCGAAATTCAAATGGAAAAGTGGTGGCAACGCGGTCATCCTGCTGGGCCGGGAGAACCAGGGCGAAGGTGAGCAGGAGGAACAGGAGGGCACGGTTCATAGGAGTGGGGATTGTAGCCGTTCGGGGCCGGCACGGAACGCGGGGTGGGACGGATGCCGCTGCCTGACAGTGAGACTTCGGTGTACGGCAGGCGCGTGAGCCTTGAGTTAGGGAAGCTAACGCTTTGACTTGCGTTTAGCAGCCTGGCGGGGCCAGTACTGGAATTCGTCGGCGAAGAGTTCGCCGTCGAGATCGGCGACGCGTTGTGTTAGGCGGGCCTGGGCGTCGTGAATTGCTTTGTTGTAAATCGCAGGGCCGATTTCTTCGAGGATGTAGTTGAGCAAGAGACCAACGGGGAGGTCACCGATGGGCTCGCTCATATTTTCTTCAAAGTAGTGCTTTATCGAGGCGATGGCCTCGGTGCGGGATTGAGCGGAGAGTTCGATAGGCATGGGCGTTTCGTTCAGAAATTATCGCAGGTGAAAAGTAAACGCGAGATCCCTCTGCGGCTAAAGCCGCGCCCTTTCAAGACACGTTTGCCTCAGGGGCGGAAGTTCCGGACCTTGACTGCTCGAAATCCCGGCTAAGGCAGGCGTCCGCTTAATGAGGGCCGACGCTCCCCCGCTAGCGCTGACCACAATTCCTGGATTTCGATCCACTCCACTCCACCCCACAAAATCTGGGATATCCACAGAAAAGCAGGGTTCCTGAAGGGCTGATAGTCCGAGTCAATATGGACTTGGGAGTTTCTGGTACAGCGGAACCACCGCAATAAACACAACCTGTTGTGGTTACCAAAGTGGGAAACATCTATTCCTTGAGTTTTTTGAAGCAGGATATGAGGGAAGGGGTTAAGGCGGGAAAAAGCTATTGACTCGCAACTACTTAAGTATAAGATGTGGACAAATTTGGAGCGTGGTGGAGCCGAGTGGAACAGAGCAGTAGGCTAAGCCAAAACGGGACAGCAAACGGACTCCAAGTAGTGGTATCGGCAAAATTCACCTTTTTCGCTGCAAATTGCAGCACCGGCAAGTTTGAGCGTCCTGTAAGTCAGGGTCAAGACAAATGTTTCGTGGCAATCACCCAACGCGGATTGACGACAAGGGCCGACTCAAGGTTCCTGCCGACTTTAAGCGTGAAATCGAAGAGAAGTTCACATCGCAGCAGTTCTATGTGACTTCGTTCGATGGGAAACAGGCCCGGTTGTACCCGATGGAAGAGTGGGAGCGTTTCGAGCAGAAGCTGGCGGCGCTACCAAGCTTGAATCCGACGAAGCAGAAGTTGCTAAACGTGTCGAACTATTACGGCCAGGCGGTGGAGATGGATGGCCAGGGGCGCGTGACGATCCCGGGGTTGTTACGGGACGCGGCGGAGATCAAGGGTGAAGTCGCTGTGATGGGGTTCTTGACGTACCTCGGAGTTCGGAACATGGAGCAGCTCAAAACTGAAATGGAGCAGGCTCCGTTCACGGCAGAGGATGAAAAGACGCTTAGCGACCTGGGTATTTAGTGGATTTGCAAGACGAGAGCGCCCCGAGGGGCGAGCGTGGCGGAGAGGGATTCAGTCACGTTTCAGTTCTTTCACAAGAAGCGATCGATTTTCTAGCCATACGGCGCGGTGGAACTTATCTGGACGCGACCTTGGGCTTAGGCGGGCACAGTTACGAAATCGCAAAACGCCTCGGCGCACAGGGTCATTTGATTGGCTTCGATAAGGACACGAATGCGCTGGAGATGGCGCGCCGGCGACTGACAGAGATTGGAGACGATCTCAAGGCCGACTGGCCCAGGATCACGCTCTTGCACGCGAGCTATGCGGAGGTTGCGAAACATGCGCAACCGAAGACGCTCGATGGAGTGCTGGCGGATTTAGGGATCAGTTCGATGCAGTTACAGGATGCCGGACGCGGATTCAGTTTTCAGGCGGAAGGACCGCTCGACATGCGGATGGACCCGCAAGCCGAGCTGACCGCCGATCAAGTGGTAAATCGCATAAGCGAGCGCGAGCTGGCTGATGTGATTTACGAATTCGGTGAGGAAAGGAGGTCGCGGAGAATCGCCAGAGCCATTTGTCGGGCACGGCCGATACGAACAACCGCTCATCTAGCACAAGTTATATCGGTCGTGGCCCGGCCAATGAATTCCTCAGAACGGCGGATTCATCCAGCGACGAAGACCTTTCAAGCTCTCCGAATCTTCGTAAACCATGAACTCGATGACTTAAAGGAACTGCTGGCAGCAGCTCCGGCCGTGCTTGCTCCCCGGGGCAGGCTGGTGGTCATCAGCTTCCACTCGTTGGAAGACCGGATCGTGAAGGACTCGATGCGAGAAGTAGCGCAGAAAGGGAAGTACGAGTTGCTCACGAAAAAGCCGGTAACCGCGACGGAAGAAGAGATCGATCGCAATTCACGCAGCCGCAGCGCGAAATTGCGGGCGGCAGCCAGGAAGTAAGGAATTTCCGAAGAATAAATATTCACACTGTGGATAAACCTGTGGGAAGTGTGAATAACGGAAGTGCAGCAACAAGGCCTCGGGCGTAACAAGGGCGTCGGGTGCAGGAAGCACGCGGCGGATGGGAGAAACGGTATGTATAGCGGAACGATGGTGGACGATCTGATCAACATGGTGGCGAAAGCCGAACGAGAAGCGGAGACGCGCGAGATGATGCAGGAAGAACTCGCCGAGGCGCGCGTGTACACGCTGATCTGGAACGTTCCGATGACTTCGAATCAGCGGTACCTGGCACAAGGAGTGGCGTAATGGCAGCAGCGGCCCCAGCACAGGCGACCTTGTGGACGCCGCCTCATGTCAGCGCACCGCGCGTAGTGGTGCGGCCTGGTACACCGGAGATTTTCTTCACCAAGGCGATCGACAATTCACGCTTGATGAAGGTGGTAGACCCGCGCCGACGGCGCGAAATGGCGATCTTCGGCGCGACGCTGGCGGTGCTGTTTGCATTGGTCATGATGTATGGATGGCAGCACTTCAGCTCGATCGAGTACGGGTACAAGATCGAGCAGTTGAAGAGCAACTGCGACCAGTTGGCGGAAGCCAATCGCACCCTGAAGCTGGAACAGGCTTCGCTGCGCGATCCGGAGCGGATCGATGCGATGGCACGACACATGGGAATGCAGGCGCCGCAGGCAGGTCAGGTGCAGAAGTTGGATTCCGATGGGTTAGTGACGCCGGGTGCGGAAGTGATGGCGCGCATGAGCAGCGTGTCCGTGATTTCGGCGCCGTAATTCACAGAAATTTTCGAGTTCTAGCGGTGAAAGCTGCTGGGTTCCCCAACAACCTGGGGTATGTTGAAAGCAGTAATAGGCGGCCATAACCCGGGCCGCCTGCTGTGTTTGTAGAAGCGGTTCAGTCGTGGTAGCGAGAGCGTTACGACCCACCCTGTCACTGCGTAACAAGGGTGGGGCACCCATAGGGAGTAGGTCTTGGCGAAATTGGCAGTCACCACGGATGGAAAGAAGCGGCTCTACATCCTTGGGGGACTGCTTTTTTTCTGGGGATTGCTGGTCTGCCTGCGACTGGTACAACTGCAGGTGTTCAAGTACGGCGAGTACGTGCAAAAGGCGGCACGGCAGCAGCAGCGAACCATCACCGTCGATCCACCACGGGGGGTGATTTACGACCGCGGCGGGCACGAGCTGGCGATGTCGGTGAGCGTCGATTCGATTTTCGCGGTGCCCAGTGAAATTCCCGACCAGTCTTCTACCGCACGCTTGCTGGCGAAGATTCTTGGTGCGGACAGCTACGACATTCTGAACCATCTCAAGGCTTCGAAGTCGTTTGCGTGGGTGGCGCGCAAAGTCGATCAGGACAAGAGCAAGCGCGTCCATGATCTGAACCTACGCGGGATCTACTTCCAAAAAGAATCGAAGCGATACTACCCGAAGCGCGAACTGGCGGCGCAGGTACTGGGCTATGTCGGCATGGACGGCAGCGGGCTGGCGGGAACCGAGCTGCAGTTCGACGATGATCTCAAGGGCAATCCGGGGCGGATGATCATCACCATGGATGCGCGCCGGCGATGGTTTGGGCGCATCGAGAAGCAACCGGACCAAGGCGCGAACGTCGTGCTGACGATCGATCAGAACATCCAGTACATCGCGGAGAAAGAACTCGACCAGGCGATCCAAGAAACGCATGCAGTGGCGGGAACGGTGGTGGTGCAGAATCCGCACACCGGCGAGATCCTGGCGCTGGCAAATCGTCCGACGTTCAATCCGAACCTGGCGAAAGAGATTACCTCGGCGATGTTGAAGAACCACGCGGTGAGCGATGTGTACGAGCCGGGATCGGTGTTTAAGACGGTCACGTATTCCTCGGCGCTGGAAGAGCATTTGACCAAGCCGGACGAGATCGTGAGCTGCGATCCAGGGTTCATCGTGGTGGGCGGCATACGGATTCACGATTCGCATCACGTTGGCGTGGTGCCGGTTGCGAAGGCTTATGCCGAGTCGAGCGACGTGGCGGCAGTGAAGATGGGGCTGCGGCTCGGCCCGGACAAGTTCTACAAGCACATTAAAGATTATGGCTTCGGGCAGCAGACGGGGATTGAACTGCCGGGCGAGACGCGTGGATTGATCAAGCCGCCGTCGCACTGGTCGGGGTCGTCGATTGGATCGATGTCGATCGGTCAGGAAGTTGGCGTGACGCCGTTGCAGGTGATCTCGATGGTGTCGTCGATTGCGAATGACGGAATCTATACACCACCGAGGATCGTTGCGGATGTAACGCAGCCGACGCAGGGATACCGGCAGATCGTGTTCCATCCGAAAGATCAGCGGCGGGTGATTTCGTCGATGACGGCGGCGGAGATGCGCTCGATGATGCAGCAGGTGGTGCTGGAAGGCACGGCGCGACGCGCGATCCTGAATGGATACACGGCGGCAGGTAAGACGGGAACGGCGCAGAAGGTCGATCCGAAGACACACCTCTATTCGAAGACGGATTACGTGGGAAGCTTCGTCGGCTTTGCTCCGGTAAATGCGCCGGCGCTGACGGTGGCGGTGATTCTGGATTCGGCGAAAGGCTTGCATCAAGGCGGCCAGGTTTCCGCGCCGGTGTTCAACCGCATCATGCAGCAGGCGCTGGAATATATGAATGTGCCGCACGATGCTGAGATCAAGGGCGATCCCAAGCGGCAAATGCTGCTGGCGAAGGTAAAAGATTCAGACCTGGAAGAAAGCGGCGCGCTGGATCGGGAAGGTCCGGGACCGGACTTCAGCGAAGCCGAAGCGCCGGCGAAGCCAGCGAGTGCGCCGGTAGTTGCCAAGGGTGCAGCCCCGGCGAGCGGCGGTGCTCAGATTATTCCCACTGCGTTAGCGGCTACGCCGGTGACTTCGGGAGGAGCGTTGCCTGAACCCGACACTTCGTCGACGACCGCTCCGGTTGCACCCTCTCCCAGTGGGGGAGCGCCGATGACGGTGGAAGTTGGCGGTGGGATGGTGGTGCCGTCGTTCCTTGGTAAGTCGGTGCGAGGGGTGATTGAGGCGGCGCAGCATCAAGGGTTGGAAGTGAACGTGGTGGGATCGGGATTGGCGCGCGGACAGTCGCCGGAGCCGGGAGCAAGGATCGCTCCGGGCGAGCGAATTACGGTACGGTTCGCACGCTAGGTTCGCCTGCTGCGGTCCGAGGGCGCTAACGGCTAAGGCTTGTTTTGGGAACAGCTCGCAATATCTTCGCTTACCTTTATTGAAGTCGTTAGAATCTATTCTCCATGGATTTCTTCCAACTTATCGACGGGGCTGAGATTCTCGCCTGTGCGGGGAATGCAGGGATTCATGGGCTGGATTATGATTCGCGGCGGATACAGCCGGGATTTTGTTTTGTTGCGATGCGCGGCGGGACGACCGACGGCAATAAGTACATTGACACCGCGATCCAAGCGGGAGCGGTGGCGGTGGTGACGGATTCAGCGACCGAGCCTCCGAGAAAAGACATTGCGTGGGCGGTGGCGGCGCATGGACGTCGGGCGCTGGCGAAGTTGAGCGCCAATTTTTATAAGAAGCCGGCGGAAAAGCTGGCGATCACCGGCGTGACCGGCACCAACGGCAAGACGACCACGACTTACCTAATTGAGTCTCTACTGCGACAATCGGGACGCAAGACGGCAATGGTAGGCACGGTGGAATATCACATCGCGGGACGAGTGATGCCGGCGCCGCATACTACGCCGGAGTCACTGGAGCTGAACCGTGTGTTTCACGAAGCGGTAAGTCACGGCGTAACGGAAGCGGTGATGGAAGTGTCGTCACATGCGCTGGCGCAGGAACGTGTGTATGGCGTGCCCTACGACGTAGCGGTGTTCACCAACCTCACGCGCGATCATCTCGATTTCCACGGCACGATGGAGAACTACTTCCGAGCGAAAGCATGCCTCTTCCGAGGCTGTGGCACGGAGCCACCGCGGGTGGCAATCATCAATCGTGACGACAGTTGGAGTGAACAGCTGGTCAAACTGGCGCACAAGCATTGCGACAAGGTGTTTACCTATGGACTGGCGAGCGGGGACTTCCACGCCGAAAAGCTGGAAATGACTTCGACAGGGACGCGCTTTGAGATGGTGACGCCGGAGCGACGCATAGCAGTGTTTAGCCCACTGCTGGGAAAAGTGAATGTATATAACCTGCTGGCAGCGTCGGCGGCGGCAATGGAACGTGGCATTCATGCGGACCGCATCAGCGAAGCGATCACGCACGTGACGCGTGCTCCGGGAAGATTCGAGCGGGTGAACGCGGGGCAGCCGTTCTCGGTGATCGTGGACTACGCGCATACCGATGACGCACTGCGCAATGTGACTTCGCTGGCCCGGGAGTTCGTGCAGCAGGCAGGCGGCGGACGGGTGATCACGCTGTTTGGGTGCGGTGGCGATCGCGATAAGACGAAGCGTCCGCTGATGGGGAAGGCTGCCGGTGAAGGCAGCGACCTGGTGATCCTGACCTCCGACAATCCGCGGAGTGAGGAGCCGAAGGCGATCCTGAATGACGTTCTGCCGGGGCTTGCCGAAACAGGGGCGCAGTTCCTGGTGGAACCGGATCGCAAAAAAGCGATTGGGATGGCGGTTGCCAATGCGCGGCTGGGGGACATCGTAATTCTCGCGGGCAAGGGCCATGAGAAGACGCAGACCACGCGCGAGGGCGTACATCCGTTTGACGACGTAAAAGTGGCGTTGCAAGCCTTGCATGAAGCCGGGTATGGTACTCCGCAGTTACATGGGAGCCATACCGGATGAAGTTAGCGCTGTGGCGAGTGGCGGAATTCATGAACGGGTCGGGCGACTATCGCACCGACGCGGAGGCGCTTGGCTACAGCATTGATTCACGCACAGTGCAACCGGGCGATTTGTTTTTTGCCGTGCGAGGCGAACGTCTCGACGGACACGACTATGTAGAAGCGGCGCTGGAACGCGGCGCGGTCGCAGCCGTGGTTGCCAAAGATCATCGCCAGATCTTCGCACAGAGAAACAAACTTATCGTTGTGGATGACACCCTGGCGGCGCTGCAGCGACTGGCAGCGATGGTACGTTGCGTGTGGGGCCATGCGGTGGTCGGAGTGACCGGATCGGCCGGGAAGACGACGACCAAGGAATGCATCGCTCACGTGCTTTCGGCGAAGTACAAGGTGCTGAAGTCGGAAGGCAATCTTAACAATCATTTTGGAATGCCACTGCAGTTGCTGAAGCTGCAGCCGGAGCACCAGATCGCCGTGATCGAGATGGGCATGTCGCATACTGGCGAGATTGCGGCACTGGCGAAACTGGCGCAACCCAATACCGGCGTGGTGACGATGGTGGCGCCGGTGCATTTAGAGTTCTTCGATTCCATCAAAGGTATCGCGCGCGCTAAGTATGAGTTGATCGAGCATTTACCGCGAGGCGGTTGCGCGGTGTTGAACGCGGACGACGAATACGTTTCACAATTCGGCCGCGACTTCCACGGGACGGTATTGATGTTCGGCGTTCGGCACGCCGCGGATTTGCGCGCGGAACACGTGGAGATGCTGGGATCGGAAGGTTCGAAGTTCGACCTTTATTACCGTGACCAACGGGTTCCCTCGGTGATGCCGCTGATTGGCGAGCATAACGTTTACAACGCGCTGGCAGCGGTGGCGGTGGGGTTGCATCACGGCGTTCCGCTGCGCGATGCAGTCGATGCACTGAAGACGTTGCAGGCGTCGGACAAGCGTGGGCAGGTGGTGGAGATCGCGGGGGCGACGGTGATCAACGATTGCTACAATTCGAATCCGAAAGCCCTGAATGCAATGGTGAATGCGCTGGCAAAAATGCCGGCGAGGCGCCATATCGTGGTTGCCGGAGAGATGCTGGAACTGGGCAGCGATGGCGAGCGATTGCATCGCGAATGCGGGCAACATTTAGCGAGCCGAGCTGAAATCCTTTTAGGAGTGCGGGGTCTCGCGAAGACAATGGTGGAAGCCGCGAGCGATTTGGGCGTGCGGGCGGAGTTTGTGGCGTCAACGGAAGAGGCTGGGGAGTGGTTGGCGAAGAACGTTCGTTCTGGGGACGCAGTTTTGCTGAAGGCGTCGCGCGGAGTGAAGTTGGAGCGGGCCATTGAAAAGTGGAGAGAACTGACGGGCGCTTAGCGAGCAGGGCTAAGGCATTCCCCCAACAGCCAAAGATACTTGGTAGATGAGAAGATGCCGGAGGGCACGGCATTCAAAGGACAAGACAAGATTGCTCTACTGGCTTCTTTACGAAAAGCTTTTTCACTACCTCAACTTCACGCCCTTTCGAATTTTCCGGTACCTGACGTTTCGCACGGCGTTCTCCAGCCTGACTGCGATGTTCATGGGCCTGATCATTGGGCCGGCCGTGATACGGCGGCTGCGCGAATTCCAGATCAGCCAATACATCCGTGAAGAAGGACCGAAGTCGCACCAGAAGAAGTCAGGGACGCCGACGATGGGCGGCGTACTTATAACGATCGCCATCATTATTCCTACGCTGTTGTGGGCAGACCTGACGAACAAGTTCGTATGGATCGCGATGCTGGCGACGATCGCCTTTGGAGCGATTGGGTTTGCCGATGACTATCTGAAGGTGGCGAACCGCCGCAACCTCGGACTGACGGCCCGCAGCAAGATGGGATACCTGATCCTGGTGAGCGTGCTGGTGGCCATGGCGCTGGTGCTGATCCAGCGGCATGGCGCCTACAACACGCACCTGATCGTTCCGTTTGCGAAGAACTTCCGTCCAAACCTGGAATTCGAACACCTCGCTACCTATCCGCATATCTGGATCCTGGCGTATGTCCCGTTTCTGGCGTTTGTAGCCGTGGTCTTAGTCGGGTCAAGCAACGCGGTGAACTTGACCGACGGACTCGACGGGTTGGCGATTGGCTGCACGGTGATTGCGGCGGGGGCGCTTACGGTGCTGACCTACGTCAGCGGGCACGCGCAATTTGCCGATTATCTGGGGCTGTCGAGGATGCCGGAGGTTGGCGAACTCTCGATTTTCTGTGGAGCGATGGTTGGCTCGGCGATCGGATTTCTCTGGTACAACGCGCACCCGGCCGAAGTGTTCATGGGCGATGTGGGATCGCTGGCACTGGGTGGGGCGATCGGGACGGTTGCAGTGATCATCAAGCAGGAACTGCTGCTGCCCTTTATCGGCGGGATTTTTGTGCTCGAGGCGCTGTCGGTAATCCTGCAGGTTGGGTCGTACAAGTTAAGGAAGAAGCGCATTTTCAAGATGGCGCCGCTACACCATCATTTCGAGTTGCTGGGGTGGTCGGAGTCAAAAATCATCGTGCGGTTCTGGATTGCCAGTTTGGTGTTTGCACTGTTTGCACTTACGACATTAAAGCTGCGGTGAGGCCGCGGCTGCGTGGCACAATGACGAATTGAGAAGATTGATGGACGTTCGAGGAAAACGTGTACTGGTTGTCGGATTAGGGAAGTCGGGCGTTGCGTCGGCTACATTTTTGCAGGCGCGAGGCGCGAAGGTTACGGTTTCGGACTCGAAGTCGGAAGCGCAGTTGCGCCAGGAGATCCCCCTGCTGCTCGATAAGGGCATCACGGTCGAAACCGGGCACCACGGAGAGCGTACGTTTCGCGACCAGGACATGATCGTGGTCAGCCCTGGAGTACCGTTCGACCAACCGCAAATCGAACAAGCGCGTAAGCAGGGTATCCGCGTGATTGGCGAGATTGAACTGGCAGCGCTGTTCGTGGCGGGCCACGTGATCGCCATCACCGGGTCAAACGGCAAGACAACAACGACTTCATTGTGCGGCGACATTATTAAAGCAGGCGGAGAGAGGACGCTGGTCGGCGGAAATATTGGAACCCCCGCGATCAGCTTCGCCGAGCAGGCCGACGCCGATACCTGGAGCGTGCTGGAAATTTCGAGTTTCCAACTGGAGACAATTGAAAGTTTCCGTCCGGAGATTGCGGCGATCTTGAATATCACGCCGGACCACCTTGACCGTCATCACACGTTTGCGAATTACGCGTCCGCAAAGGAGCGAGTGTTTGAGAATCAGAGCGCGAGTGACTATGCGGTTCTGAACGCCGATAACGAGCCTTGCGTGGAGATTGGCAAACGGCTGAAGTCGCAGGTGCTGTGGTTCTCGCGGTTACATGACGTAAGGCGCGGCGCGTTCCTGCGCGGCGAGACGATCGTTTATCGCGACGGTAAGGACCAGGAGATCCTGTCGGTGAACGACATGCTGCTGAAAGGCGCGCACAACGTGGAGAACGTGCTGGCCGCAGTTTGCGTGGGCATGGCCGCGGGGGTGGCGCCGGAGCAGATTCGCAAAGCGGTTTCGCAGTTCAAGGCGGTGGAGCATCGCCTGGAGTACACCGCGACGGTGAAGGGCGTGGAGTACTACAATGATTCGAAAGCGACGAATGTCGATGCGACGATCAAGGCGCTGGAATCGTTTGCAAAAGGCGTGCACTTGATCCTGGGAGGCAAGGACAAAGGCAGCCCGTACACGGTGCTGAACGACCTGCTGCACGAGCGGGTAAAGACGGTCTACACGATCGGGGCAGCGGCATCGAAAATTGAAGCTGAGGTCAGCGGCGTGGAAGTGGTTCATGCCGAGACCCTGGAAAACGCTGTCAAGCTAGCCTCGCAAAAGGCGGTGAAAGGCGACGTGGTGCTGCTGGCGCCGGCGTGTGCGAGCTTCGACCAGTTCCAGAGCTACGAGCATCGCGGGCGAGTGTTTAAAGAATTGGTGCGCAGCATGCAGGCGCGGGAGCAGAAGTAGATGGCGAAGCGCGTCAGTGTGGACAAGTGGCTCTTCGGGTCCACGATGCTGCTGGTGTTCATCGGGCTGATCATGGTGTTCAGCGCTTCGGCGGTGATGGCTGGAGAGAAGTTTGGCTCGCCGTACACCTTTCTGATCCGGCAGTTGGCGTGGGCGGTGGTCGGTGTGGGCGCGATGATCGTCTGCATGAATATTGACTACCGTAAATATAAGAACCAGACGCTTGTGTATTCGCTGCTTGGCATTACGCTGGGGTTGCTGATCGCGGTGTTCTTCCTCGACCGCTCGCATAACACGCATCGCTGGATCAAGTTTGGCGCATTCTCGTTTCAGCCATCGGAACTCGCGAAACCGGCGATTATTCTCTTCCTCGCCTTCTGGCTGGAGTCGCGTATCAAGACGATTACCGACTGGAAGCACACGTTGATGCCGGCGGGACTGGTCACGTTGATGCTGACGGGATTGATCGTCAAACAACCGGACCTCGGCACGGGCATTGCCTGCATAGCGATCGCTTCCAGCATGCTGTTCATTGCGGGTATGGAGATGCGCTATCTCGGCTACGCGATCCTGGCATCCATCCTGCCGCTGTATTGGCTGTTGTTTCGGGTGGAGTTCCGGCGTAAACGAATGCTGGCGTTTCTCGATCCAAATGCCGATCCGTTGGGCACGGGCTTTCATATGATCCAGTCGCTGATCGCCGTGGCGACGGGCGGGATCACCGGGCAAGGATTGATGGAAGGGAAGCAGAAGCTCTTCTATCTTCCCGAACCGCATACGGATTTCATTTTCGCGGTGATGGCGGAAGAACTCGGGCTGGTAGGATCCGTTTTTATCGTCCTGCTGTTCACGATCTTCCTGTATCGCGGGGTTCGGGCCGCCATGCTGACGGAAGACATGTTCGGACGGCTGCTGGCGACTGGCATTACTGCCATGGTTGTGGTGCAGGCGTTTTTTAACGTCAGCGTGGTATTGGGGCTACTGCCTACCAAGGGCATTCCTCTGCCATTCATCTCCTACGGCGGGTCTTCGCTTTTCATCACCCTGGCCAGCGTCGGCGTGCTTTTGAACATCACACAACAAGCGGAATAATGATGCGGGCAATTCTGGCAGGTGGAGGAACCGGTGGACACGTGATTCCGGCGCTGGCGATCGCGCAGGAGTTGCGGAACGTTCATTCCGCCGAAGTCATTTTCATCGGGACCGGGCGGGGCATCGAGACGCGGCTGGTGCCCAAGGCAAATTTCGAACTGCGTCTGATCCAGGTAGGTGCGCTGAATCGCGTGAGTACCGCGACTCGGATGAAGACCATGCTGGACCTGCCGAGAGCCATCGCGGCCAGCCGCAGAATCATTCGCGAATTCAAGCCGGATGTGATGATCGGAGTCGGCGGATACGCGTCGGGGCCGGCAATGCTCGCGGCGAAACTCTGTCGCGTGCCGACGGTGATCTTCGAGCCCAATATCTATCCGGGATTTGCCAATCGTCTGGTCGCGCCCTTTGCATCGGCAGCGGCGGTGCATTTCAAACAGACCTGCAAATATTTCCGGCAGTGCTCGGTGACGGGCGTGCCAGTGCGTCAAGCGTTCTTCGACCTGCCGCAGCGAAAAAGTGACGGTCGGATGCACGTGCTGGTCTTTGGTGGGAGCCAGGGAGCGCGCGCGATCAACAACGCTGTGGTCGAAGCGCTTCGGCCACTGTATGAAGCGATACCAGGGCTGCGCATCACTCACCAGACGGGCGAAAAGGAATACGAGCATGTGGCGCGGGCATATCTGGATGGGCTTTATGCAGCCGAGGTTTCGCCGTTCATCGACGATATGCCGCGAGCCTTTGCGGAGGCGGACCTGATCATCTGCAGGTCGGGAGCGAGTACCGTTGCTGAAGTGACGGCAGCAGCCAAGCCGGCGATTTTCGTTCCCCTGCCGACGGCGGCAGACGATCACCAGACGAAGAATGCGCAAGCGCTAGTGGACGTTGGTGCGGCGCGCATGATGACGCAAGCGATGCTGACCCCCGAACTGCTCACGACGACGATCCAGGAATTATTTGCGGACGCAAGTCATCTCACCAAGATGTCGCAAGCGGCCCGGCTGCTCTCGCATCCCAATGCGGCGGCGGAAATTGCTGCCATGGCGGTGCGAGTGGCAGGCAAAAGCGGCAAAGCAGCGCGGGTCTAAACCTACATCCCGGCGCGGATGGGCCTCTTCGTGGTAAAACAATGTGTTCTTTGAGGGCAAGTTTTGTTCGCGAAACTGCAGCGCATACATTTCGTTGGAATCGGCGGCATCGGCATGAGTGGCATCGCCGAGGTGCTGATCAACCTTGGTTACAAGGTTTCCGGCTCGGACCTGAAGCACTCGGCAGTGACGGAGCGACTGGAATCGCTCGGCGCGAAGGTGTTTGAAGGACATCGCGCCGGCAATGTTGCCGGGGCCGAGGTCGTGGTGACCAGTTCGGCGATCGGTAAGAGCAATGTAGAAGTTGCCGAAGCGCATGCGAATCATATCCCGGTGATCCAGCGGGCAGAGATGCTGGCCGAGTTGATGCGGCTGAAATACGGGATCGCGATTGGCGGGATGCACGGTAAGACCACTACGACCTCGATGGTAGCCGCGGTGCTGGCAGGTGGAGAGCTGGATCCGACGGTGATTGTTGGCGGGCGCGTGGATGCCATGGGCTCCAACGCCCGGCTCGGCAAGTCGCAATACCTGGTTGCCGAAGCGGATGAGAGCGACCGATCGTTCTTGAAGCTGTGGTTCATTCACGCGGTGGTGACGAACATCGATCGCGAGCACATGGACTGTTACCACGATATGGCGGACGTGGAACAGACCTTCGTGGAGTTCATGGATCGTGTGCCGTTCTATGGCATGGTGGTGGCCTGCAATGACAATGACCCGCTGCGCGAGATACTACCGCGGGTACGGCGCCGGATCGTGACCTACGGGACGCGTGAAGGATCGGATTTCCTGATCCGCTGCTCGCCCTGTGATTCCGCGCAGCTGGCGCTGGGATTTCTCAGCAATTTTTCGGTGGAATATCGAGGCAAGTCCCTTGGTGAATTCCTGCTGCGGGTGCCGGGGATCCATAACGTGCGCAACGCTACCGCCGCGATTGCGATTGGCATAGGGCTCGACATTACTCCGGATAAAATTCGCGCTGCGCTAGCGGAGTTCCGTGGGGTCGATCGTCGCTTCCAACTCAAGGGCAAGGCGAACGGCGTCAGTGTAATCGACGATTACGGACATCATCCGACAGAGATCCGCGCCACCCTGGCGGCGGCAAAGCAGTGCGGCTTCCGTCATGTTCACGTCGTCTTCCAGCCGCATCGTTATACCCGCACTCGCGACCTCATGGATGAGTTCGCGGCTTCGTTCGATGATGCCGACTCGCTTTATCTGATTGATATCTATCCCGCGAGCGAACAGCCGATCGAGGGCGTCACAACGGAAGCCTTGGCGCGACGGATTACGGAACGCTCAGGACGATCGACGTTTTATGCGAAATCGTTCCAGGTGGCGGCGATCATGGCAGCCACGGAAGCACAGCCGGGGGACATGATTCTTACCCTTGGCGCCGGCAATGTATCGCAGTTGGGACCGCGGATTCTGGAGCGGCTGAGCGCCAAGACCATGGAAAAGGTCTAACTCCCAAAAGATTTTCGTGAGTTGTCAGGATATTTTTGCAACGCCTGTGGAATTCATCGTGAGCGATGCAGAGTTCTGCAACAGCGATGGAATTTCGCAACACCTTTCCTGAAAATCCAATTACACAAATTGATTCAGCGACTTACGCCGCGTTGATGCGATGTTGCTCGCATTTGGGCGTTGCGTTCTGCATCGATGTCGATTGTTGCGTAAGTATGCAATTCCGCTGTTCACTTTTCAGCTGTAGCTCGCAAACTATCAAGAACAATGAGGTTTCGATGTTACATGTGAAGTGACCGCGAGTTGGCACACCGAATGCATTAGAGAAGGGCGTTGTTAGCCATACATATCAAGCCCACGGGCGGAGGTGCTTTATGACAGTTCTCCTGGTACTCATTACCTTCATCGGTTTCCTGACCATCGATTATTTCTATAGCCGCGGCAAGCAGACGGTTGTGCAGGTAGCGCCGGCGGTGACCAAACATAATGTGGTTCGTCCGTTGGAGCCGAGCCTGGTGGGCGGATTCAAAGTCCCCGAAGCGCTTCGCTATCATCCCGGACACACTTGGGCGCTGAGTGAGAGCCCGAACCTGGTTCGCGTGGGGATCGACGACTTCGCCGGCAAGATCAATGGCGCCATCGAAAAGATCAACTTGCCGCAGCGCGGCCAGTGGATCCGCCAGGGACAGAAGATCTGGTCGATCGAGCGCAACGGCAAGAAGGTCGACATGGTATCTCCGATCGAAGGCAGCGTGGCCGAGATCAACGATGCAGTGCTGACGAACCCGGGGTTAGCCGCGAAAGATCCTTACGGAGAAGGCTGGTTGTTGACCGTGCAGTCGCCCGATGCGAAGACGAACTTCCGCAACCTGCTGGGTGGCGCACTGGCCCGCTGGTGGATGGAAGAAGCCGCTGGACGGTTGCAGCGCCGCATGCCGATGCTGGCTGGCGCGATGGCGCAAGACGGTGGCGTGGCGGTGGATAACCTGACCTCCGAACTGCCGAATGACGAATGGGAAAAAGTAGCGAAAGAGTTCTTCCTGTCTTAGGTAGCGCGCTGCAGCACCACCTCCTGATTGCAGCTATCCGCCCGGAAACCCCGCTGAAAGCAGCGGGGTTTCTCTTTGCCGTTAGAATGGCTGGCGTGATGGATCCCAATCTTCGTGAGCCTTGGTGGCGAGATCGCGTTCTGTGGCTCATCGTGCTGCTGGCCGCGGTTCTGCGACTGGCGTTTCTTGGACACAAGAGTCTTTGGCTGGATGAGGCGGCGACGTTCACGCTCTCGACGTCATCGCTGCATGCGTTCGCGCGAGAGTGGTGGTCACGCGAGGCCAACGCGACGGCCTATTACATGTTGGAGCGCGTGTGGCTGCATCTTGGACACAGCGAGTGGATGTTGCGGCTGCCGTCGGCGGTGTTCGGGATCATTGCCGTCCCGGCAATTTATGTTTTCGCCCGGCACGTTTTCGGATTACAGGCGGCGTGGATTGCGGCGCTATTGCTGGCTGTGAATCCAGCGCACATCGAGCATTCGCAGGATGCGCGGGCTTACACAATGGCGATGTGCCTGGGGTTGATTTCCTCGGGACTGCTGTTAAAGGCGATTGAAGAGGGCGGCAGGCGGGTCTGGGTGGCGTACGTTCTGATCAGTGCGCTCGCGGTTTATGCGCATGTGTTTGCGGCGCTGGTGCTGGTGTCGCAGGCGGTATCGTTGGTCGCGGTACCGCGAGAAAAGCTACGCTGGAAGCCACTGTTGCTGGCTGCCGCGGGCGTGATGCTACTGTGCGGGCCGGTGCTGATTTTCTTTGCGCTGCAGGGGCACACGGTGACGACCGCGTGGATCGCGCCGGCGAACGCGAAGCAGGTGTTCCGGCTTTTTCAGTTTTATAGCGGCAGCGGGTTGAAGTTCATTTTGATGGCGGCGCTGTGGGCCGCGGGGCTGTGGAAGATCTCCCGCGAGCGGCAAGCGGCTGAAGGTAGATGGCGCGTCGCACTGTTACTGAGTTGGATCGTCGTGCCAATCCTTTTAGCGTTTGCAGTCTCGTTGCGGCAGTCGGTGTTTGCATTCAAGTACCTGATGGTAGCTTTGCCGCCAGTGATCGTCCTGGCTGTCGCGGGTGCGATGGCCCTGCCGCGAGTCGCGCGATGGGTGATAGTTGCCGGGTTGGCGATGGCGAGTTGTGCCACGATTTTCACGGGATACAAGAAACCAATTGAAGACTGGCGTGGACTGAGCGCTTATGTGCAGCAGAACTTCCAATCCGGCGATGCGATTGCGTTTTCCCCGCCGTATGCGCGCAATGCCATGGACTACTACTGGGACCGTACCGGCATTCATGATCTGAAGTCTCTTGCGCCGAAGCCGCTGGTGGGAGAGTTGGAAGCGGATGCTGTCGCGGAGGCGAATCCGGCGGCGCTGCTCAAGGCGTGTGAGGATTGCCGGCGGGTGTGGCTGGTGGAGTATGGGACGGACGCTCCTCCACCTGGGGCGAAGGAACGTCTGCGAGCGATGATCGCGGCGATGCCGGACGGGGATCAGTTGCGCCAGACCAACGTGTTCAAGAATGTGCGAGTGTACTTGTTCGCGCCGTAAAGCGTCTCAGCCGAGGTTATGGAAATGGCCGGTGCTGACCCAGACGGCGACGACGATGGTCGCGTTGTAGGTGACATGCATGGTCCATGAGGCGGCGACGGATTTGAGCTGGGCGCGGACCCATGTGAGCGCGAGACCGACGACGAAGAGCGGCAGCAGCGCGGCCCAGGAAAATGCCAACTGCGAGGCATGCAGCATGGCGAAGGCGCCGGCGGTGATGAAGATAGCGGCCAGTTCGCCGAGGGCTTCGCGCAGAGACGGAAACATCAGCCCGCGAAAATAGACTTCTTCAAAAAGCGGCGCGACGAGCACGCCGAAGATCGACGTCACGTAAGCCAGCAATGGGCTTTTGAACATGGCGTCGATGGGCAGGTTCTTCGGCATCGGCAGCACCAGCGCGGAAAGCTGGATGAGAGTGGCGAGCACGAGGCCGCCGACGATCCCCATGACGACGGTGCCGAGGCGCGATTGCCACTCGATGGCGATGAGTGCGGCTTCGCCGGAGCGCTGGCGGAGTAGCCGGGCGATGTAAAAGAACATCACGATGTACGCCGCGGTTTGTGCGATCAGTCCGACCAGCGGCGACTTGGCGATTTCGCCAGTGCGCGCGTGTTGGAAAGAGGGCAGCATGCTGGCGAGTATGGTGGTGACGCCCCAGCAGACGATCATGGCGATGATGAAAATGACGGCGACGCCGATGACGTCGAAGCCGGTCCACGAAGGGAAGGGCGGGAAGAAGCGGATGGTGTCGGGAGGCGCAGGCTGGCCGGGGCTGCGCGGATCGTGCGAGATCGGATGATCGGTGGAAGACACTTCGGCAGTTTACCCGTCTGTTTTAGATGCGCGCGTCGGCGGCGGTAAAGAAATTTCGGCCGCCACTTTTGCGGGCAGGGCGCGCACGACACTATTCTTCAGCGTGAGCGCGAGCGCCTGGCCGGTGTAGCTCTTCTTTATCTTAGACACCTGTTCGGGGGTGCCTTGTGCCACAATTTTTCCGCCCTCTTCGCCACCTTCCGGCCCCAGGTCGATGAGCCAGTCGGCATTGCGGATGACGTCCATGTTGTGCTCGATGATGATGATCGTATTGCCGAGGTCGGTGAGCCGGTGCAGCACGTCGAGGAGTTTATTCACGTCCTCAAAGTGGAGACCGGTGGTGGGCTCGTCGAGCAGGTATAGAGTTTTCCCGGTCTGACGCTTACTCAACTCCCTGGCAAGCTTGATGCGCTGAGCCTCGCCGCCGGAGAGAGTGGTGGCCGATTGTCCGAGGTGAATGTAACCGAGACCGACATCCACCAGAGTCTGGAGCCGCTGTTTGACTTGCGGGATGGCTTCGAGCACGGCCAGAGCATCCGCAACCGGAAGCTCGAGGAGGTCGGCGATGCTGTAGCCCTTGTACTTCACCGCGAGGGTTTCGTGGTTGTAGCGGCGTCCGCCGCAGACCTCGCAGAGCACATAGACATCGGGCAGGAAGTTCATCTCGATGCGACGTTGGCCTTCGCCCTGGCAGGCTTCGCAGCGCCCGCCGGTGACGTTGAAAGAGAAGCGTCCGGCTTTGTAGCCGCGTTCGCGAGATTCCGGCAGCATGGCATAGAGTTCGCGAATATTCGAAAAGACACCGGTGTAGGTCGCGGGATTGCTGCGCGGGGTGCGGCCGATGGGGGATTGGTCGATGCGTATGACCTTGTCGATGTGCTCGGCACCGCTGATGGATTTGTGCGCTCCCGCTTCTTCGCGGGAGCGATAAAGCTTTTGCGCCAGAGCGCGGTAGAGGATGTCATTGACGAGGGTCGATTTGCCGGAACCGGAGACGCCGGTAACGACGGTCATCACGCCGAGGGGAAAGACGGCGTCGATATTCTTGAGGTTATTTTCGCGCGCCCCGAGGATAGCAACGGCTTTATCGGTAGGGATGCGGCGTTCGTGGCGGATGCCGATGCTGCGCTGGCCGGAGATGTATTGCCCGGTGAGCGATCGAGGGGCGATCTCGATTTCATGCGGCGTGCCGCTGGCGACCAGTTCGCCGCCGTGACGGCCGGCGCCGGGGCCGAGATCGATGACATAGTTAGCGCGACGGATGGTTTCTTCGTCATGCTCGACAACGAGCACGGTGTTGCCGAGATCGCGAAGCTCTTCGAGCGCGGTAATCAGGCGTTCGTTGTCGCGATGATGCAGGCCAATCGACGGCTCGTCGAGTACGTACAGTACGCCCCGCAGTTTGGAGCCGATCTGCGTGGCCAGTCGAATGCGCTGGCCTTCGCCGCCGGACAGTGTGGCTGCTGAGCGGTTCAACGATATGTAGCCAAGGCCGACGTGATTGAGGAAGCCGAGGCGTTCTCCGATTTCGCGCAGTACGCGGCCGGCGATTTTGTCTTCGCGATCGGTGAGCTTGATTTTCCTGGCGGCCTCGAAGGAGCGCGTGACGGGAAGCGCAGTAAAGTCGGCAATCGACATGCCGTTGACCTGCACGGCGAGCGATTCCGGACGAAGGCGCTTGCCGTGGCAGGCGGTGCACTCGGTGGGCGACATGTAGTTCAGTAACCAGTCGCGATAACCCTCGGAGGTACTCTCTTCGAGATTCTGCTTGAGGTACGCAAGTACCCCTTTGAAGCCGCCGCGCTTACTATCGCCGTTCGTCGGGCCATTGAGGATGAGGCCCTGGATTTTTGGCGGCAGCTGCTCGAAGGGCACGCTGAGGTCGAAACCGTGGGTGCTGGCCGCGACTTGGAGCGATCGCAGCAACGCCCCTGAGGCAGAGCCGGGACCGAGACCGCCGTCGAGCAGGGGCTTGGACCAGTCGACGATGACTTTCGCGGGATCGAAATCGTACTTGCTGCCTAAGCCGTGACATTCCGGGCACGCGCCATAGACGCTGTTGAAAGAGAACGAGCGCGGTTCGAGCTGCGGAACGTTAATGCCGCACTCCGGGCAGGCGAGGCGGGCGGAGAACATGTACTCTTCGCCACCGACGACCGCTACCTGCACCAGGCCGCTGCCGAGCTTCATTGCTAAGTCGACGGAGGCGGCCAGGCGTTTCTCGATGCCCGGCTTCACCAGCAGGCGATCAATTACGACCTCGATGGTGTGATTCTTACGTTTGTCGAGTTTGATCTCTTCGTCGGCAATGTTGCGCAGTTCACCATCGATGCGGGCACGGGTGAAGCCGTGCTGCGCCAGTTTCTCCAACTCTTTCTTGAATTCGCCTTTGCGACCGCGAACGATCGGCGCCATGAGCATCACGCGGTCTTCGGGTTTCAATTCGAGAACGCGGACGACGATCTGCTCCACCGACTGGCGCGAGATCGCGCGACCACAGTTGGGGCAGTGTGGAATGCCGATGGAAGAGTAGAGGAGGCGGAGATAGTCGTAGATTTCAGTGATGGTGCCGACGGTGGAACGCGGACTGCGGCTGGTGGTCTTCTGCTCGATGGATATGGCAGGGCTCAGGCCCTCGACGGTGTCCACGTCGGGCCGTTCGAGCTGGTCAAGGAACTGGCGCGCATAGGCGGAGAGCGTCTGCACGTAGCGGCGCTGGCCTTCGGCGTAAATGACGTCGAACGCCAGGCTCGATTTCCCCGATCCGCTCAGACCTGTCACCACCGTCAAGGTATTGCGCGGAACCTCGACGCTGATGTTTTTCAGGTTGTGCTGGCGCGCTCCACGAACCGTAATACGGTCGATCATTCGCCCTGTGTCCTACAGTGAGAAATTTCGAGAATATGGCAATCTTTCATGCTAAGTCCGCAGCGAGCGCTCGTCAAGCGCATTGCCGGGGTGTTGGTGCCCTATTTTGAAGGTAACCCCATCCTTAGCGCAAGCCGGGTAAAGGCCGGCCCGGTTCCGTGAACCAGGACACTACCGGCCATCATGTGCTGTCCCTATTTGTGGTCAATTTGTCGTATTTGTTGAAAAGTCTATGTTTTTTGGTAACTGTTTTATTTTCAAGAATCTGAGGGCTTCGTTTTTCCGAAGCTCCCGCTATTCACTCTTTGTTTTCAGAAACCTAGGGGCTTCGTTTTTTTCGGGCTGAGAGGGACAGGAAGTCGCATTGAGACTTGTGAGTTGAGGCGTGTAATCAAGCATCATCGATCCCTTTTTCTCGGTGATCGGGGGACGCCGCGGAATCGGTCCCGGGCGTCGCGCGCGTCAACGGCGTTGCCGGATGGCAGGACCGGCCCCGATTCCAGCTCAAACATATTAGCCTACCAAGTAGCCTTTGTCAAGATGAAAATGTTAGAAGCGTTCACGGTAGCCCTTAACGACTCAGATTATGGCAAATTGTCCAGACATGTTCGCGAGCTGGCCAAACTGTTCCGGCCGGGTTTAAGCGTGATACACCCCAAAGTATTGCGAGGCAACCTCAGACCGCCTACAATTAGCGGTTTCACTCATTGAGCGGGAAACATGCTGAAATCCATAAGTCTAAAACTTGGCCACATCCTGGTGCTGTACGGAGGGTGGGGACTATTCGCGATGTCGTTCCTGGATTCCTCGCTGATTCCCTTTCCTGTGGTGAATGATCTGGCCCTAATTGTGATGGCCAGCAAGCGGCCCGCCTTGTGGCCGCTCTATGCGCTGGCGAGCACGCTGGGTTCGGTTGGCGGCGCCTACCTGCTCTACGGAATTGCCCGCGGCGGGGGCAAGTTCTTATTCCGCAAGGCGACGCCGCAATCCATCACCAACGCCCAGCACTGGCTTGAGCGCAACGACTTGCTGGCAATTCTGGTGGCGGCCCTGTTGCCACCTCCGGCGCCCTACAAGGTGTTTGTCCTCTCGGCGGGCGTACTGAGGGTCAATGCGTTGAATTTTGGCCTGGCGCTGATGGTGGGGAGGGGGCTGAGGTTTGCCGCTGACGCGTGGTTGGGAGCACATTACGGCATTCAGGCGCAGGATTACCTGCGCCACAACCTGGGCTGGGCCTCACTGGTAATTGTGGCAGTGATTGTTGGCCTGGCGCTACTGCAACGGTGGATCGGGACTCGGGACGCGGGACACGGGACAAGCGACACGGGACAAGGGACAAGGCGTTAGGGTTACAGTTTCGGGATTTGGGAATGGAAGTAGCGTTTAGGGGTAGGGTTTAAAGAGCAAAGGATGAAGGGGCCACTCCATTTGTGCCGAGCTTGCACGTAGCGGACGAAAGGCCGGGCTTGTGCTCCAGCTTTTACCCTTTATCCTTTAAACTTTACCCCTTTGGACTTTGTACCGCCGCCGCATCCCGAAACTGCAAGCCCAGGCCCGAATCGCTAACCCCTTCTCGTGTCGCTTGTCCCTTGTCCCTCATTTCAAGTCATTTCCCTGGTGGCACCGTGAAATAGAAGTTCTCCGAGCGTGTCTGAAGGTTTTTGTCCAGTTCCACGTCCAGAGTAAACCCTCGCGAATGTGCCGATGGATTGAAGAATCGCAGGTCGCACAAGCTTACCTGGTAGCTGTCCTCACTTCCATCCACTTGCGCCCAGGGGAAGCGGGCAAAATCCAGCATCACCTTCCCACCCTGCGAATTCATTGCGGCTGTGAGTGCGGGGGACGGCTGCGGCTTTTCGAATGTTGATATCTCCTCTGGCGCGCCATTCGCCTCGAGTGCATTCACGCTGAAAATGTGAAAGGACGATTCGGTCTCGACCACGCCGATCCAAGTGAAGGGATTCGCCATCCCTGGAAGCGCGCTGACTCGTTGCGCTACTTCTCCCGAATAGTCACGGCTGTCCAAGATGTGCCGGGCACGGCGGTGAGCGAAATCCCGAATTCCCCACAGCGCCAGCATCGCACCGAGGCAAAAGATGGCTCCAGGCACCAAACCAGTTTTACGCCCCCCCACTTCTTCCGAAGCGAGGCGCAATAACCAGGGCACTCCCAACCCCAGGACCAAGATGGCGAGCAATAGCGGATCGACGATAAACATGATGTCCCACGCGTACCATCGTCCGCTAAAGGGAAGGAAGGGGCGCACGCCGTACGCGTTGGTGAAGTCGAGCAGCAGGTGGCTGCCTGTTCCCAGAAAGGCGGCAAGCAGGAGCCAACCAGGATTGAGAGAAATGCCGAGTTTGGGTTTGAACTTCTTACCCAGCCACCACATCAAGCCCCAGATGATAAGAGCCAGGGCAACGATGCCTACAAGAGAATGCGTGATGCCGCGGTGGTATTTCAGGTATTCGATACTCCCCTTAAGGCCGACGATAATGTCGATGTCGGGAGCGTTTCCAGCCAGAATCAACGTCGCGGTGGCAAAGCGAGTTTTGCGATTCAGCCCCGTCTGGCTGATGGCGATCGCGGTGAGGGTGTGGGTGAGATTGTCCATGGCGGGAAAAGGAGTCAGAAGTCAGGAGTCAGTCGGCTGTAAACGGCATAAGTAGAGTGTGACCTCCGAGACAGGAACTGAATCTTCAGCAATCGCCTGAATTCTGACTTCGGACTCTTGACTCCTAACTCCTGACTCCTAACTCCTAACTCCTGACTCCTGTCTCCTGACTTCTGTCTCCTGTTCTACGGCCCCAGCAATGTCAGTGCGTCAGGCACGATTTCGAATGTTGCGGGCAGCGCGCCGCCCAATTCGCCATCGAGCTCAAAGCGGATTGTCTCAGAAGAATCGATGGGCGAACAGACCGCTTCGTTGCAATGGTCAAGTGAGACGTCGCGCAAGCGCAAATGTTGGCGCGCCAGCACCGCCAGCGCGTAGAGCAGATAGCGGGGGCGGCTGCGGCTGGGAAACGAGCAGACGGCAAAGTGTGGCGCAAAGAGGTCCGCGGTAGGAGCCATGTGCAGCCATCCGGCATAGAGCCGGGTGCGATGAATCACCGCGAAGGTGCCCTGCTTTTCAAGGCCGTCCATCCGGCAGGAAAATCTGGGATAGGAGTAGAGCACAAACTGGCGGAGTGCTTCCACGACGTAACCGGCCACGCCGAAATTCTTTTTCAGCCAGGGGGAAAGCGTGTACACAATATGTGCGTCATACCCGACTCCTGCCACACTAATGTAATACCGTGTGCAGGTTTGGGCGACGGCGCTGGCTGCCGTGGTGGCCGCCGGAGTCTCCGTCCAGCGAGCCCGCCCTAGGGCGATGCGGTGAGGCTTCCAACGCGCAAACTCGCGGGCGGCGCGGACGGGATTCAGGGGAAGGCGCAATTCATGCGCCAGAATGTTGGCGGTGCCACCTGGCAGAATGGCCAAGGGCACCTGGCTTGGGGCGAGGCCGTTAATGACTTCGTTGATGGTTCCATCGCCGCCGCACGCGAAGATCACGTCAGCGCCGTTTGCCACCGCGGTCTGAGCCAGTTCGTGCGCCATATCCGCTCGCTCGGTGGGCGCAAGCTCAATCTCCAACCCCGCCTGGCGCAATGCGGCAGCGGCCGCGCGGATTTCGTGCTCTCGCCTGGCAGGACGCCGCCCCGCAACCGGATTATAGATAAGAGTGCCTTTTTTCAATCTGGGATTTTTGATCTGCGATTTTGGACTGGAACTAAGAATCTGCCAGTAGGGCGGCAGGCAAGTGTAGCCTTCAATCCAAAGTCCAAAGTCCTGAAGCCGGCTAGTGCTCCGATGGGATCTTCGGCATATCCACTCCGCTGACAACCTTTTTGGCGAGCTGCGCGCCAGTTTTCTTGTCGGTATCTACGTCGATGTAAATTCCTTCGCCCACTTTGATCTTATCGAACGAACTGGGTTTGCCGTCCAGGAAAAACTTGGTTTTCTTGGTGAATTTGAAAGGTTGGTCAACACCAAACTTGGTTTTGGATAGGATGACTTCACTGGCGTTGACTTCTTTGACGATCCCAAAGAGATAATCTTTGTATTTGATGGCGATGGAGGTGGGGTCACCAAAACGCCCTGGGTTCGACACGATGGGCTGTTTGTCGGATTGCGGGGCCGCCACAAGCGCCGCCACACACGCGGCTGCGAGCACGGCTGTCATCATGATTTTATCGATCTTCATGATCATTACTCCTCGTCCTGCTTTTCCATAATGACACTAGCAGCGGCATTGGAGCCATGTCAAGACGGGTAAGGGCTGGGCCTGAGAAGTTGAAAGGCTCTCGTGCTGGGCTTGAGCCAAGTTCCTTTGTTTTCACACCTGATCGGGCCCGCCCCGATAAGGTCGGGACAGGTTACGCCGCCACGACCCGATCGATGTCCAGGTTTTGGGCTTGTCCGTTAGTAACGGACATGGCATAATCCCGGACATGGTGCCGGAGGATTGCGTATGGAGAATTTGAAAGATGCTAAAAGACGATTAAAGCAGCGGTTATTCCAACTCACAAACCTCAGCTTCGTCAAGATGATCCACATCCAGCACGGCGAACATTCGTCGGTGCGTGTTGACACAGCCGCGGGAAGCTTCAACTTCGATGTCCGGCTCGTCCGCTCTTACCTCGACCGCACTTTGGCTAACGATTTAATTCAAATCGCCAAAGGATTAAAAGGGCGAGGGCAAAGTGATCTGCTTCTACTGGCGCGTTATGTTCCCCGGCCTACAGGGGAGCGATTGGCAGAGGCCGGGGTGAATTTCCTGGACGAAGCCGGCAATATGAACCTGGCTCTTGGCAGCAATTACCACAGCCTCATCCTGGGCAAGCCGGAAATACGCTCCGCCGAGAAGAGATCGCCGGGTCCCGCCGCAATTCAAGTGCTGATCACGCTGGCGGCGCAGTCCGAGACTTGGGATTGGTCGATACGCGACCTCGCCTCGGTTGCCGGCGTCAGCAAGACCGTAGCCGCCGAAGTTCGACAGAAACTCGTGGAAGAAGGAACTCTAAAGAAGGGGGAAGATGGACAGTACCAACTTTTAACCCCCCAGGACATTCGCGAACGGTGCCTGTCTGGGTACAGCCAGTTGTTGCGACCCCGGCTCGTGATCAATCGATTCCGCAGCATGGAAACAGATGCCGACAAGTTCGCAGCCGAGTTCATTCGGATCATTTCACAGCCCGGTAAGAAGTACGCACTAACAGGCGGAGCAGGGGCTTTTGCACTTCAGCACTTTTACCGTGGCCCGGAAACGGCTATTTTTGTCGAAGAGCTTACCCCCGACATCGAGCGGCGAGCCAGGCTCCTTGCGGATCCTCGGGGACCGATAACTCTCTTAAGAGGCTTTGGGGAACCCTTTGTGTTTTCGAGCCGTGTCCATGACGTCTCGGTCGCCCATCCGCTACTCATACATTTGGAATTGCTGCAACAAGACGACCCGCGCGCGCACGAGGCCGCGGAGAGAATCCGCGAAGAGTTTCTCAAGCCATGATTAAACTCACTCCCGACCAGGAAGCGGACCTCCGAGAACTTACCGACGTTTGCCGATCGATGCAGGTTGAGCTGGTCATTATTGGAGCGACAGCCTACGGGATGTTTGTCGATGATCCCTATCGTGAAACGCTGGATGTGGACATCGCCATTGGTGTGGATCTCGACGATTTTCCAGACCTGATTCTTAGACTTAATAGCCGCGGATGGCATCAATCGGATAAGCACGAACATCGTTGGCGCGGCGCCTCCGGGGCCATCATCGATCTCATCCCTGCGGGAGTCCGGTTGCGCGCGACGAGAGAGCTTATCTGGCCGCAAAGTGGCGTGACAATGGGCCTGATTGGGTTTGACCATGTCTTCAGCGAGTCGGTTGCAAAGAAACTGCCGTCAGGCTTGATACTCAAAGTAATCCCCCTGCATGTTTTTGCTCTGCTGAAGATCGTCGCGTTCCTTGAGGGCCGGGATGAACGAGAAAAAGACGTGCGCGACATTGGTGCTCTGCTTGAGAAGTATGAAATTGACAGCGAGCGGCGCTTCGGGGGCGAAGTTTACGATTCCGGCTTGGGATTGCATTTTGACGATGCGGGGTCATTTCTGCTGGGATTGGACCTGGGCCGGCTTTGTGCAAAGGAGGAGGCGGACCTCGTTCAAGCCTTCCTAAACTTGATTGCAGACCCTGAGAGCCAAGCATTCACGATTCTGTCGCGTCAGCGGAGGAGGTTCGCTGAATACAATGAGCAGGATCGGGAATTGAAGAGACAAGTTCAGGCTGTCGTTGAAGGCTTTCGTCAAGCCCGCCAAACCTCCTGAATCTATTTCCTCGTACTGGACAGACAATCGTGGCGACTCCATCCAAGGGTCGCAGACCTTGGAAATGGGTGTGCGCTCCCCTCCGTCGAGGGCGGGCCATGGAGCGGGGCACGCGGGTGGCGCATCGCCGTGTCATGTATGCCTCCGGAGCCCGGTGGCATTGGCGCAGTTTACGCGACATGGCCAAGGGACGCACGCAAGGAAAGCAATGTACGCGCCACCTTCCCAAGGCCAGCTCCCACGGTATAATCGCCGTAGCATCTTTGCGGTGAACGCAGGGGGGACAGGGGAAGCCGTGGCCAAAGACATCGAAAAGGAAATCGCCGAGCTGCGCGACAAGATTCGCTACCACGAGCACCGGTACTATGTGCTCGACGATCCGGAGATCGCCGACGTCGAATTCGACAAGCTGATGCAGCGCTTGAACGAGCTCGAACTCCAGCATCCAGATCTCGTCACTCCCGACTCACCCACGCAGCGAGTGGGCGGGTCGCCCGCCTCGGAACTTCCCAAGGTACGCCACTCCACCCGCATGATGAGTCTGGACAACACGTATTCGGTTGACGACCTGCGTGACTTTGACCGCCGAGTGCGCGAGCTTGCAGGCCGCGACCAAGTGGAATATGTTGCGGAATTGAAGTTGGACGGCCTCTCCATGTCTTTGACCTACGAGCATGGCGAACTGACGCGTGGCGTCACACGCGGCGATGGCGAAGTAGGCGAGGACGTAACCTCTAACATCCGCACCATTCGCTCTGTCCCGTTGCGCCTGGAGGCGAAGAAGTTGGCGTTAATCGGCCATCCGGCGCGATTTGAAGTACGCGGGGAAGTCATCATGTCCCGCAAGGCGTTTGAGCAGACCAACGCCCAGCGCGAGGCGGCAGGCGAACCGAAATTCGCCAACCCGCGCAATTCCGCGGCAGGCTCCATCCGCCAGCTCGATCCGCGAATTGTGGCGGAGCGCAAGCTTGACATGTTCGTTTACTACCTGCAGGTACACGGCGTCGAACTAAAGGGCGAGCACGCGCACGCGCTCGAAACGCTCTCCCAAATGGGCTTCAAGGTCAATCCCCATTGGAAGCGATGTCCTGCCTTTGGCGATCTACTGGCTTACATCCAGGAATGGGAAAGCAAGCGCGATAGCCTGGATTACGAAATTGATGGGATCGTTATCAAGGTCAATGACACGCGGCTTTGGCAGGAACTTGGCACCACAGCCAAGGCTCCACGCTGGGCGGTGGCTTACAAATATCCCGCACGGCAAGCGACGACGCGGGTCAATGACATCCGAGCACAGGTCGGCCGTACCGGGACACTCACACCCGTGGCGGATTTGGAGCCGGTGGACGTGGGAGGTGTTACTGTCAGCCACGCTACGCTCCACAACATGGATGAGATCGAACGCCTGGGCGTGAAGATCGGTGATACGGTGCTGATCCAGCGCGCGGGCGAAGTGATTCCGCAAGTTGTGAAGGTGGTAAAGCAGGCCGAAGACGGGTGCGCGTTTGTGATGCCGAAAAAATGCCCGGTGTGCGGCGAGGACGTGCATCGCGCCGAAGGCGAAGTGGCTTATCGCTGCGTCAATACCGCCTGTCCCGCCAAGCTGAAGGAATCGCTGCTCTATTTTGCCGGGCGGCGCGCCATGAATATTGATGGGCTGGGTGAGGCGCTGGTGGACCAACTTGTTGACAAGGGCATGGTTCATGATGCGGCCGATCTCTACAAGCTCACGCACGAACAGCTCTCCGAACTCGAACGAATGGGCGACAAGTCGGCGCAAAACCTTTTGGATGAAATTGGACGCAGCAAGAAGGAACCGCTGGCGCGCGTTATTTTTGCCCTGGGCATTCGTTTTGTGGGTGAGCGCACCGGCCAGTTGTTGGCGAACCACTTTGGCTCGCTTGATAAGCTTGCCCAGGCGACGCCAGAGCAATTGGTGGAAGCGGAAGAAGTGGGGCCGCGCGTGGCAGAGGCCATCCAGGAATTCTTTGAGGAAAAGCGCAACCGGGAAGTCATCGAGAAACTACGTGAGGCGGGCTTGCAGTTTACACAGGTACAAACGCGTAAGGCGGATGGCAAGCTGACGGGAAAACAATTTGTGCTCACCGGCACGCTTCCCACCTATTCACGCGATCAGGCCAAGGAGATGATCGAAGCGAACGGCGGACGCGTCGTGGGTTCCGTCAGCAAGAAGACCGATTATGTGGTGGCGGGCGCTGACCCCGGCTCCAAGCTGGATAAGGCGCGCACCCTGGGCATTACGATTGTGGACGAGGCGGGGCTTCTGAAACTGGTGGGAAAGTAGAGCGTACGGGGCGAAGCTTTGGAGTGCGTGCAGCTTGCTGCCGTTTTCATTTCCGCAAGCTCGCTTGCGGAGGTTTCAGCCAGCATCATCATCATTACTAGCGATCTTTCCGCGCAGGCACGAGTCCCGGCCAGCAAGCTGGCTGGGGCAAAAGCGGCAGCAAGCTGCACGCACTCCAAAGCTTCGCTCCTTGGAAACTGAGGGGTGCCAATACTCGAGTCTCGCCGCCCCCCGCTTTACGGCAGCAGATAGCGCGTCAGCATCTCCTTCAACTCATTGAGCACTGCCTGGCGCGCTTCCAGCGTCTCCTGCCGATACGCGAACGCAATCACCCGGTCCCCCGCTTCCGCCGCAATCCGGATCCGCAACTGCATTTTCTTCCCCGGCCTCCATCCGTATTTTTCCACCAGCAGATTGCCGAGAATTCCGCCGGGTCCGGTTTGCGGATCGGACTGGTTCTCTCGCGTCCGTTCGCTGATGTGGTTGCCCAATGCCAGGATGCGGAAGTGTGGCCGGCTCTCCAGAAAATTCACGTAGGCGTCGAGAACACGTCCCAGCACTTTTCGCGGGGAAAAGATCAACTGCCGCGCCGTAAACGCCCGCTCAATTTCGCCACGGAAGATGTCCAGCTCGCGTACGGCGATGGCGTCAAAGATTTCCTGCTTATCCGAATAGAAGCGATAGAGCGCGCCCACAGAAATCCCCGCCTGCTCCGCCAGACGGCTGGTGGTGATCTCCTCGAATGGAATGGTGCAGAGCAGGGAGGCGGCGGCATCGAGAATCTCTCCCACGGTCTTGTTGCTGCGCGCCTGGAGCGGCGTCCTGCGGTTGGCGGTGACGGTCATGGTGTGGGGCAAACGCGAAAGTTATTCGCTTTTTGGTCCTTTCCTCCTGTATTATAGGAGATATGCCAGTGCCCGTGTCACAGATGTGGACCGTCGCCACGTACGTCCTGAGGCAGAAGCTGAAGGGGCGCAAGCGCTATCCACTGGTGCTGATGCTTGAGCCGCTCTATCGCTGCAATCTGGCGTGCGCCGGCTGCGGAAAGATCCAGTATCCCGGCCATATTCTCAAGCGGGAGCTGACGCCCGAGGAATGCTTCCGCGCCGTGGATGAATGCGGCGTGCCCACGGTGGCCATTCCGGGAGGGGAGCCGTTGATGCACCCGCGCATCGACGAGATCGTGGCCGGCCTGGTGGCTCGCAAGAAGTACGTCTACATGTGTACCAACGCTCTGCTGCTGAAAGAAAAGCTGCACCTTTTCACCCCCAGCAAGTATCTTACGTTTTCCGTTCACATGGACGGCGAGAAGGAGCACCACGATCTCTCCGTCTGCAAAGAGGGCGGTTACGAGATCGCACTTGAAGCGATTCGAGAGGCCGTCAAGCGGGGCTTCCGCGTCACCACCAACACCACTGTCTTCGACGGGGTCAGCAGCAAATCCGTCCGCGCCTTCTTTACCGAGATGATGGATGCGGGAGTGGAAGGCATGATGATCTCGCCCGGCTACTCCTACGATAAGGCGCCGGATCAGCAGCACTTTACCGGACGCGAGCTGAATCAATCGATGTTCCGCAAGATTCTCTCCAACCGTGACCCGCGCTGGCAATTCAACATGTCCCCGCTGTTCCTTGAATTCCTCATGGGGAAGCGCAACCTGGAATGCACTCCGTGGGGTATGCCCGCATATAGCATCTTTGGCTGGCAAAAGCCCTGCTACCTGCTTCAGGATGGGTACGCGGACTCTTACCAGGAGCTGCTTGATTCCACGGAATGGTCGCATTATGGCTACGAATCGGGCAATTCCAAGTGCGCCAATTGCATGCTGCACTCCGGCTACGAGGCGTCCGCAGTCGATTACACTTTTTCCTTCAAAGGCGTCTTTGCCGCGGCGCGCGCCATGCTGTTATCGCGGTATCGTGATCCCGAAGCGGCGCGCCAAGTGGCTGCTGAAAAGCCCAAATCATCGCTTATCCAGATTGACGCCATCGCGCCCCGGCACACGCTGAAAGGCACCGAAGTTGCCGTTGGCGGAAAATTGCCCGATGGCATTGAGCAGGCGTTCGACTACCGCGGCGACGTCACGGTGACCCTGGCAAGCGGCGAACGCATCGAGGGCTATATCTTCGATCGGGAGTCGAAAGCTGATCCAACCGCTTCCACCCTGCGTATCATGACCAAGCCGGGCGAGAAGGTCGCCATCAAATATGCCGATGTAGCGCAGATTTCCTTTTCAGGCCGTGATATGGCGGATGGGCGAAGCTGGGAAGCCTGGATCAGGAAATACGCCGAACGCAAAGCGGCTGGCGAGAAAAATATTGAGCTGGTGCCTGAAACGATCGATTGAATCCTCGCGAGAATCGACCACAAGATTCCCTGCCTTCTGCTTTTCCCCCCTATGCTGCTGAGTTGGTTTTGTGTGGCGTGAAACGCACGTATATACCGCGCATCGCTTTTACCACCGCGGCATCGGCAGGCGCCGGCCCAGGTCACCAGACGGCGGTCGCGTCGCTGCGGCAGGCGGCGGCCGATCAGCCAGGATATTGCCAGGTGAATGGGAACCTGCAAATAATCCTCCGCGTTTCTGACAGGGCAACGCTACCCCAAACCTCCGGGTTCAAGCTCGCTTGACTATGCCCTATTCCAGGGCTACTCTGCAATTAACGATTGCGCCCGAACGTCGCGAGCAGAAACCTCATGGAGGGCTGCTGATATGACCAACGTTGTTCCCACGCGCTAGCTCGAAGCAGGTTAACCGGGAGGTGCGCCATGCTTACCATTCGCTTAGTACAAATGATCGAAGACCACGCAGAGGAATTGACCCAGGGGCTGATTAAAGATCTCCAGAGCAATCCCCGGACCCCGCACTATCATCAACTCACGTACGACGAATTGCACTATCGGACTTACGCTGTTTATCGGAATCTTGGCCATTGGATCAGCCAGCGGACCGAGGATCCCATCGCGGCCAATTACGCGGACTTGGCCATCCGCCGCTTTGCCGAAGGTGTTCCTCTGGAGGAAATTGTTTTTGCCCTGATCTCTACAAAGAATCACCTTTACTCTTACGTTCGCTCTACCGGCCTGGTGGATTCCGCCGTCGAGTTGCATCAGGAAAGGGAACTCCGGCGCCTGATTGGACACTTTTTCGACAACGCGATCTTCTATACCGTAAGGGCGTATGAGCGTGAGGCGTCCTTGTTTCATGCGAAGAGGTCGATGAAGTCAGCGGCTTGATCCTGCCCGTTACACCCTTCGCAGCGGCGCATTTGGTCATAGGTCAGCGTCAGTAGGTAGAAGTGTAGGGATTGCACCCTGCCTGTGGAATTCCTCTAGGTAGCCACTGCGAGTGACATCGTGGAAGTATGGGGCGGCGCACAAGTGTGGACGTGCGAAATTTCAGGGCCAGATTGCCGGTTGTCCGCTATCATTTAGCTATACTCCCAACCTCGCACTTGAGGTTCGGGGTAGGGAGGAACATGGAGATGCGGATTGCCGTTTCAGTTGGCGAAAAGGAAAAAGCCAGAGGCGCTGAGTCGCCTTATTTCAGGGCTCTCCTGGCGGCGGGGGCAGAGGAAAGTGAATTGGAACTGGTATCCGCCACCGATGCCGCCCACGTTCGCGCGCGGGATTATGATGGAATCCTCTTCACTGGTGGGGAGGACGTCGATCCTTCCTTTTACGGCGAGGCGAAGCAACACGAGAATGTTCATGACTACCGGCCTCGTGACGAATTTGAGTTTGCTCTACTCGATCGGGCCCTGGCGCTCCGAACTCCCATCCTGGGAATTTGCCGCGGCGTGCAGATGATCAACGTGGGCTTTGGCGGCACCCTGTACCAGGATATAAAGGAGGATGCTCAGCCGCAATTTGAGCATCGGCAGACAGAGCTTGGTAAGTCGCGCCAGGAATCCTCCCATTCCGTGCTGGTGACGGATGAAAATTCGAGCCTGGGGGCGATCGTCCAGGGCGCGTGCCGCGTCAATAGCCTGCATCATCAGGCGGTGAAACGGCTGGGGCGGGGGCTGAAAGTAACGGCGCGTTCAGAAGATGGGTTTGTGGAAGCAGTGGAATCGGCCGATGAATACCCCTTCCTGATGGCGGTGCAATGGCACCCGGAAGAGATGGTCAACAGCTCCCCGGAACAGCGCGAAATATTTGTGCGGTTCCTCGACAAGTGCCGGGAGGGCGCGGCGCGAAGGTGATTCTGGAGAACTGTGATTTAATTTGAAAGTGCCGGCGATTGGCTGCCACTCAAAGGAGCGACCCGATGGACGATCTGATTATCGAACCACTGGACGTACACAAACGGATGCAGGCAGGCGAAATATTTCTTCTGCTTGACTGCCGGGAGCCGTGGGAGTATCAGACCGCGCGCATCGAGGGCGCCACACTGATTCCGATGCGGGAGATCCCGCAAAAGCTCGATGAGATTCCAAAAGACCAAACTGTTGTGGTCCACTGCCACGCGGGTATGCGGAGCTTCAATGCCGCGTCCTGGTTGAAACGGCAGGGTGTCAACGCGCTCAGCATGAGCGGCGGCATCGATCAGTGGTCCAAGGAGATCGATCCCAAGGTGCCGAGGTACTGAAAAAGTCATCAGTCATCAGTTTTCAGTATCCGAATTTGTCTCGACATTTAAGGATCGTTTTCCGAGCTGGACTTTAATTGAGGACTGACAACTGACGACTGATAACTTGGAACGGAGTCCCCCATGCCCAAACTCAAGATGTACCTCAAGCCTACGTGAACGAGTTGCCGCAAAGCGAGAGGTCTCTTGCTTGAAATGGGTGCAGAACTGGATGAGCACGATTTGGGGAAGAACCGATTGACGGCGGAACAACTTGACGCCCTGATCGGCAAACGCAACTACCTTGACTTCTTAAACTCCCGCAACGAAATGTACCGGCAGCGTAAGATGAAAGAAAATCCGCCAGCGCGCGATGAGGCACTGAAGCTCATGGCGCAAGAACCCAACTTGATTCGCCGGCCCATTGTAATTCGCGACGGGCAAATGGTTTTGGGCTATGACGAAGAAGGGCTGCGCAAACTCGTGAAATTATAAAGCCCACAGATTGAATAGCGTAATGGCCAACTGCGCTTTCTGTACACTGACACCTGATGCCTGACACCTGGAACCTGAGTTTCCCTTGACCCACACACCTCTCAAAACTTTCATTCTCGGAACTTTGCGGCGCAACGGTCCGATGACCTTTGAGCGCTATATGGCGCTCTGTTTGTATCATCCAGAGCATGGCTATTACACTCAGGGGCGTGAGCGCACCGGAGTAGAGGGCGATTACTTTACCAGCCCCGATCTGCATCCGGTTTTTGCCCGGCTGGTGGCGCGGCAAGCCGCCGAGATGTGGAACGCGATGAGAGGTCCAAGGCCCTTTACCTGGGTGGAAATGGGTGCTGGGCGTGGTCTCTTCGCGTCCGATTTCTTGGGTTGGTCGGCAAGTGCATTGCCGGAATTTTTCGCTGCACTTGAATACGTTGCCATTGAGCCCGGCGCCGATCAACGCCAGCGCATAGAAGCTAGGTTGGCCAACGCAGGCGTGGGGAACAAGGTGCGGCTGCTCGCCAATCTTGAGGAGCTTGCGCCTGTCACCGGGTGCTTCTTCTCCAACGAACTCGTTGACGCGTTTCCCGTCAACGTGGTCACGCGCACGGGCGGAAGGCTGAAGGAAATTTACGTAACCGCCGAGGGCGACGACTTGCGTGAGAAGACCGGCCCAATCAGCGACCCTGCCGTCGCGGCATACGTGGCCCGGTATGCCCATCCACTCGATGAGGGTCACCGTGTGGAGGTGAACCGGCATGCCCACACCTGGATTCAATCCGTGGCGGCAAAGCTGAGGCAGGGTTTTGTGCTCACCATCGACTACGGCGACATGGCGAATCGGCTTTCTACTCCCGATCGTCCACACGGAACTTTGCTGGCTTATCACGGCCACACTGCGGACGAGGATTACTTCACTGCGCCGGGGGAAACGGACCTGACGGCTCACGTGAATTTCACTGCCTTGATTGACGCGGGCAATGCGGAAGGGTTGGAGCACGCGGGATTCACAACCCAGGAGAAATTTCTGCTGGCGCTCGGCGAAGCTACCCAGTTTTCCGATGTTTATGATGCGGACCAGACGGAAGCGGAAATGCTCAACGCGAGATTAAAATTGAAGCGTTTGATCTCTCCTGAGGGAATGGGAAACATCTTCAAGGTATTGGTTCAGCAACGTGGGATCTCCAAGCCTGAATTGACGGGGTGGAAATTTGAAAGGCACAAAGCAGTATCTAGAAGTTAGAAGCTGGAAGTTAGGAGTTTGTTCCGCGCCCCCCCCTGTAGCAGGTCTGTTTGCCACCGCTCAACCCGCGACTTCCAGCTCATCTCTACCAACTTCTAACTGCTGCGTGGCGGGTTCTTATAAGGCTTTTGGATATTGCGATTGGCCTCGTCCAACGCTCCCTGGGTATTGTCGTTGGTCTGCAAGGCGCGCTGATATTCATTGAGGGCGCGGTCGCGCTGACCCGTCACATCGAAAATCTTGCCGAGTTGCAGATGTGACCACACCTCAATCCACTTGGGGTCCAAATCGCCATCCAGGGCGCGCCGGAATTCTTCCATTGAGGCATTGTAATTGCGCAACGTGAGGTGGATCTCACCCAGCCGGTAATGAGCCAGCGAACTGTTGCTGTTGAGTGCCAGCACGTCCTGATACTGTTTGATGGCATCCAGAAGAGCCTGTTGCTGCACCAGTTGATCGGCGCGCGCCATCATCACCTGGTATTTCATCTTGTCATCGAATTTCAAAATCCGGCTGGCCGGGTCTATCAAGACGCGCAAGGGCTTGGTGCGCGTGTTGATGGTAAAGTCGGCCGTGGTTCCGACCATGTCAATTCGCTGGGTAACAGGTTTGGAGCCCTGGCAGACGACTCGAATTTCCACCGGCATGCGGAATATGTCCAAATCCTGCTGCATCTTTCCCACCACTTGATACCCTTTGGGAAGCCTGTAAACAGCCCAATTGCGTTTGAATTGAGGCACGCCGGTGGAGTTGACCCATTGGGCGAAGAAGAAAGTGAGTTCCTGCTTGGAGTCGGTCTCCGCCAGGCGCTGAAACTGGTCTGTGGCAATGGTTTTCCAAGCGTACTGTTGCACCATGGCCCGCAACGTCTTGCGAAATGCGTCGTCACCAATCAGCCAGCGGAGCATGTGAAAGACCATGGCGCCCTTGTCAAAAACAATCGACTGATACTCGGCCGTGAACTCATGCAGTTGTCCGGCTTGCGCGATGGGCGCCACATCCTCATGCGTCAGAGCGCCAATGGCCGTGTTGCGCATCAGATCTTCAAAGGCCGCGTCCCCCGCGGTCTCCTGCACGTACAATGCTTTTGAGTATTCGGCGAGGCCCTCATCCAGAAAAGCGTCGTCCGGAGTTGCGGGGCTCACCAGGCTGCGCCACCACAGGTGCGAAATCTCATGCGCCAACAACCGGTAGTTGACCGGGTTGGTAAATGCCCGCGACGCGAGCCCCACGATGCCGGGGGCTGTATATCCCCCCAGCGTGTCGTCGCCGATTTCGACGATGTTAAGGTGGGCGCTGGGCAGGGGCCCGAATACATCGCTGTAAAAGGCCATGATCTTGGCGGCGGTATCGCCGTAAGGCGCGGCAAGACCTTCGTGGCCCGGCTTGAGGTAAAGCGCGATGTCGGCTCCCATGGCAGTGGCGGGCTGCACCACATATTTGCCGGCAATCACCGTTCCCGGAAAAGAGGGATTATCGAATACATACGTGTAAGTGACCTTTCCCGGTTGGCGCTCCGGCGCGGCCGCCCGCCCGGAAGCGACGACGGTCTCGTCCGACGGGACCGTGATGTTCATCGTGGCCGTGAAGCGATTTCCATGGTTGGTGCTGACGGGGAACCAGTGGCCCGGATAAAGAAGGTAGGATCCTTCGGGCCCAACGTAAGCCACCTTGATGTCTTCCACCGGGCTGCCGTCGGTGGAATTGAGCATGCCACCGTAGGTTACGGTGACAGATGCAGCCTTTCCCGCTGGAAGAGGATTGATGAGCGACAGGTTCAGAGCCTGCCCGTCCTGCTTAAAGGCAACATCCTGGCCCGTCGTATCCACGATCTTTTCGACGCGTAAATTGCTATGCAGTTCAAACGCGAGCGTGGTGACGTCCGAGCTGGGGACGATGTCGACGCGCGCTTGAGCGCTCAGGAGGTGTTGGGAGGGGAGGAGTTCGGCGGTAATGACGTAGTTCTTGACTTCGAATCGCGGAGCCGTATTCTGCGCCCGGCCCCAAGCCGGAGCAATCCCCAGGATTATGCCCAAAACTCCCGCCTGAAGCATCCACCGGCGGCGCCTGCAGACGGTGCGCGAAAACTGCGTCAGATTCATTGCCCTAGTTCGAGTCATTCTTGGCTCCCCTTGCAATCGTGCTGGTGTGCGCCTGGCGTGGGTATGGACGCTCGGACGCTAACGCACCCTTAGTCGGGACCACACCACGGGATCGGCAAGCCGATTTGCCTGACCCTGCCGCGTTACCGAGTTTCGACTCCTCACTTTTCCCGCCGTTTCAGGGGCGCGCGATGGATGGCCGCCCTGCGCCCAACAGGCAATGCAACCCTCTGATAGGATTGTATCGGCTGGCTTCCGCGTTGCTTGCCGCCCAAATCTATTTCACCGGCACAGCCGCTTGAGCGGCCTTTTGGGTCGCCTGAAAAGAGTTGAGTACCTCCACCATCGAATCCGCGGCACGTTCGATTGCCCCGCTCTGCCCGAGCCGTGCTTTCAAGGCTTGAAATCCCCGGACCATCTCTGCACGCGCCTCCGGATGGTCCAGCAAATATTCTACCCGTGCAGCCACGTTGGCGGCAGTGAAATCTTCTTGCATCAGTTCGGGCACAAGCTCCCGCTTTGCCAGGATATTCACAATGCTGAAATAGGGGACCTTAACCAGAAGCTTTCCCACCAGCCAGGTAAAGGCGGAGACGCGGTAGACCATCACCATGGGGCGCTCACACATTGCCGCCTCCAGCGTGGCTGTTCCACTCGTGACCACTGCAACCTCGGAGTATTGCAACGCGTCGTAAGTTGCGTGCATTGCCGTGCGGATCCTGACCGGGCTCGCGGAAGACCGGGGAATGGTGCTTTCCAGCCACTTCTGCTGAATCGTAGGCGCCACGGGGATGACAAATTGTAGCTTTCGGTTCAAGCTTAGGCGTTTGGCCGCGTCTAAAATTATGGGCAAATTGACCGAAACTTCCTTCTGGCGGCTGCCGGGTAAAAGGGCAATGGTCTGGACGGATGGATCCAGTTCTGCTTTGGCGAAAAATTCCTCGCGCGTCAGAGTCGGACGCACCACATCCACCAGCGGGTGACCGACGTACTCCACCGGTACGCCCGCCTGCCGGTATATCTCCTCCTCGAAATCGAAGATGACGATCATCTTCGCGATGCGTTTCTTAAGTGTCTTCACTCGACCCTTGCGCCACGCCCAAACCTGGGGGCTGACGAAGTAGACCACCGGTATTCGCCGCTTCTTGAGCTGCCGAGCCAAACGTAGGTTGAAATCCGGAAAATCGATGAGGATGGCAAGTTGCGGGTGGCGGCGATCCGCTTCACCAACGAGCCGGTGGAAGGCTCGAAAGACGCGCGGATAACCTTCGACGATTTCCGTGATGCCGGCAATGGCAATCTCATGCGAGTCCACCGTGGTATCTACACCCGCCTGACGCATGGCATCGCCGCCGGCTCCGAAGACTTCCACGCCCGGCAGCCGTGCCTGAAGCGCCTGCGCCAGACCCGCTCCGTAGACGTCCCCGGAGCGCTCTCCCGCTACGATCATGATGGAAAGTTGAGGCATAGTTCTCGAACTAGGGGACAAGGGATCACGGGTCAAGGGACACGGGTTAGACGGCACGGGTTTCGCCTGAAACACTGTTTTCCGAAATTCAACGGTCACATGGATCTTGGAGCAAAATCAGTCCATATTTCTTGTCCCTTGCCCCGTCCCTTGTCCCTTGTCCCGTTTCCCGTATGCAGTCGATTACGAGCGTTCTGGCAATGGTTCCGTCTCGGCTGCAAACCGTGCTGCTGGAATATCCTGGTCCTTGTATTGAAGCTGATAAAGTTTGAAATATATTCCGCGTTGATCGAGCAAGTCCTGATGCGTGCCCACTTCGCGCACGCGTCCCTTGTGCATCACCACAATCTTGCTGGCATTCTGAATGGTGGAAAGCCGGTGGGCGATGACCAGGGAGGTGCGATTTTCAATGAGGCACCTCATCCCCTCCCGCAGCAAGTGTTCGGTTTCAGGATCGACGCTGGACGTGGCCTCGTCGAGAACCAGAATGCGCGGATTGTGGGCCAGGGCGCGGGCGAACGACAGCAACTGTTTTTGACCCACGGAGAGCGTTGCTCCCCGCTCCTTGACGGGCTCATCAAACCCCGCGGGCAGGCTTTCAATAAACTCCTGCAGGTTCACCTGCTGAGCCGCCGAGCGCACCTGCGCATCCGTAATGCTTTCGGTCCCCAGGCGAATGTTGCTGGCAATGGTTCCGGAGAAAAGGAACGCGTCTTGCAACACGATGCCGAAATTCTTGCGTAAATCATCCAGCCGCAATTCGCGGATATCAATGCCGTCAAACGTGATGCTGCCTTCCTGAACGTCGTAAAAGCGCAATAGCAAATTGGTGAGCGTGGTTTTTCCGGCGCCCGTGTGGCCCACGACGGCGACGGTTTCGCCCGGCTCGATGGCGAAGCTGATGTTATCCAGAACCTTGTGGCCGTCCTTGTAGGCGAACCCGACCTTATTGAATGCCACCTGCCCCCGTGGATACGGGAGGGGCTGGGGATGCGGCGGGTCGACGATGGTCACGGGCGTATCCAGCAACTTGAAGATCCGTTCCGAACTCGCCATGGCCGCCTGCAATAGGTTGTACTTGTCGCTCAAATCTTGAATGGGACGGAAGAAGCGCTGAGAGTATTGAATGAAGGCGATAGCGGTGCCCACAGTGACGGCACCGCGCAAAGTCATGCCGCCGCTCGTATAGACGATGATCGCAACGGCGATGACTCCCAGTAACTCTACGGCGGGGAAGAAGAGGCCGTAAGCCAGGATGGAATCCTTGTATGCCTCCATGTGGGCGCGATTGGCGGTTTCGAATTCGTCAAAGCTGCGGTCTTCGCGATTGAAAAGCTGCAACACCGCCACGCCGGTCAAATGCTCCTGCAAATACGCATTGATGCGCGCAATCGCGGTTCGAATCCGCCGATAGGAATCGCGAACCGCCCGCCGGAATGCGCCGGTAACAGCCCCGATCACCGGCAATACGGCGAAGGTGAGGAGCGCCAGTCTCCAGTTCAAATACAACATCACCGCCATAATGCTCAGCAGGGTGAAGAAATCTCCAAAGATTGCCACGACACCGGACGCAAAGAGATCATTCAGAACATCCACGTCCGTCGTGACACGCGTCACCAGCCTACCCACCGGGTTGCGATCGAAGAAAGCCATTTCCAGCCGCTGCAAGTGAAGGAAAAGTTCCTTCCGCAGATCGTACATCACCTTCTGCCCCACCAATTGCATGGTGAACGACTGGGCAAATTCCAGCAAGAAACTGGCCATCACTGCGGGGAGAAAGAGGGCGAAAGCAATCTGCATGATGCCCACCCTGGGGTCATGGCTCAGGAAGTTGGCGAGGACGGGCGGAAGATGCTGACCGCGGACGGGATCGAGATAGCGATCCACTTCCACCTTCATCAGGTATGCGGGAATAGCCTGAAGCACGCCGTAAAGAAGTGTGGTGACCAGAGCGAACAGCGTCATGCGCCAATACGGACGAAGGTACTTGATCAATCGCCGCATCAGCCGCGAGTCGTACGCTTTGCCGATAATTTCGTCTTCTTGATGACTAGCCATAAAATGCAGAAGGAGTTAGGAGTTAGAAGCTAGAAGTTAGAATGAACATCTCGGCATCTTGTGATCCCCTCACTTCTAACTTCTAGATTCTAGCTTCCCACTCCCGTCTTCCTTCTTCACGCTTCCTTCTCCAATGCTTCTTCAATCAACTGTTTGTTATACAGCGCGGTGTAATGGCCGTTCATGGCCAGCAATTCCGCGTGGGTGCCGCGCTCCGCGATTTCGCCGTCGTACAGCACCACGATTTCGTCGGCGTTCTGGATGGTTGAAACGCGATGCGAAATCAGAATCGTCGTGCGGCCCGCCAGCACGCCGGTGAGTTGCCGCAGGATGGTCTCTTCGGTGTAGGTATCCACGCTGGAAAGAGCATCGTCGAGAATCAGAATGCGGGGATCGCGGATGACCGCGCGGGAAATGGCCGTCCGCTGCTTCTGCCCTCCGGAAAGGGTAAGCCCTCTCTCCCCCACCATGGTGTCAAACTTCTTGGGGAAGCTATTGATTTCCGGAAGAATATTGGAAATTTCCGCGGCGCGCTGCACCTGTGCGTCTGACGCCTGCGGCGCGCCGAGTTTTATGTTTTCGCCAATCGTCTCACTGAACAGAAATGTTTCCTGGGGCACAAATCCGATGTACTTGCGCAGTGTCTGGAGCGGAATCTGGCGAATGGGTACACCATCGATCAGCAGTGTTCCCGGTGGAGCGTCGTACAAGCGGGGAATCAGACTCACCAACGTGGATTTCCCCGAGCCCGTTGCTCCCACCACGGCAACCGTCTTGCCGGCGGGAATGTGCAGGTTGATATTTTTCAGGATTGCATGACCGTTATAACTAAAGCTCAGATTGCGAAACTCAATACCACCCACCAGGGCGGTAGGGGCATCTGCTGGAACCTCGCGGTCGTCGATATCGGGTTTGGAGTCAAAAATGGACATCAACCGTCCCTGAGATGCCAAGCCCCGCTGCACCAAGTTGGTGACGTAACCCAACGCGATGATGGGCCAAATCAGATTCAAAAGATACCAATTGAAGGCGGTAAAAGTACCGACGGTGATCATTCCCTTCACGACGTGCAAGCCACCCATCACCAGGACCATCATAATGGCAATGGCATACATCAAGCCCATCGCCGGCCACAGGAAGCTGCTGATCCAAATCAGCCCCCGGTTCTTTTTCACCATGTCAAGGTTCATCACGTCAAACGTGGCCATCTCCGCATGTTCCTGGCGGAAGGCTCGAATCACCCGGACCCCGGAAATGTTCTCACGCACGCGTTCCGTGAGCTCGGAGTAAAGCGCCTGGATTTTCTCGAAGCGTTCGTGAATCTTGTCGCCGAAATATTTGACGGTGATGGAAACAAGCGGCAGGGGGGCAAGCGCCATCAGCGTCAGCTTCCAATCTAGGTGAATCATCAGACCAATCGAGGTGACGCAGGTCACGACAGTGGAAGCGGAATACATGATGCCAGGACCGATCATGTTGCGGACGGCGGTCAAGTCGTTGGTAAGCTTTGACATCAGATCGCCGGTGCGGTGTTCCGTGTAATAGCGCGGCGAAAGGCGCAGCAGGTGGCGAAACAAGTCGTTGCGCAAATCGTATTCGGCGTCGCGGGAAATGCCGATGAGAATCCAGCGTGCCCAGAATTGGAAGACGGATTTGACGAGCGATATACCCACCAGCAGGCCGGCCACGATCGCCAGTTGCCGAAGCAGCACGCCATGCGTCCGGAGATTCAAATCATTCAAGTCGTCGATTCCGGCCTTGATGACCAGTCCAACCACTGCGCCGATGGACTGGCCAGCGGTCAGGCAGGCGAACCCCACAACGAAGCGCTTATTGTAGCGTGCAAGGTACGGCCGAATTGGGCGGAAGCGGGCGAACATCCGAAGCCTTATCCTGAATTACACAAACCACTTGAACTGTTCCCAAGGAGCGGGGGAGCCAAAGTATTAGATTATAGCGGAGGGCAGAGGATACCGGAATGTGGATTGTCGGGAGAGAAGCAACAGAGTGTTACATCTCGCGGCGGCCTTCCATGGCTTTAAGCATGGTGACTTCGTCCGCGTAATCCAATTCCGAGCCCACGGGAATTCCCATGGCAATGCGGCTTACTTTGACGCCCAGGGGCTTGATGAGGCGGGAAATATAGACGGCCGTGGCTTCACCCTCCACGGTGGGGCTGGTGGCAAGAATCAACTCTTTGACTGTGCCGCCTCGCAGACGCTCCAGCAGATTCTTGAGCTTTAACTGGTCCGGTCCAATGTTCTGAAGCGGTGAAAGGGAGCCGTGCAGGACGTGGTATTGTCCGTGGTACTCGCGGGTCTTCTCCACGGTGATCACGTTGTAGGGCGTCTCCACTACACAAATTATTTCACCAGTGCGACGGGTGTCTGTGCAGTAGTCGCAGGGATCGAGTTCCGTGAGATTATTGCAGATGCTGCACAGATGGATTTTGTCTTTGGCGTCAATGATGGCCGCGGCCAGGCGCTCCGCGTCTTCGCGGGAGGCGCGTTCCAGGTGGAAGGCGATGCGCTGGGCGGATTTCTGCCCGATCCCGGGCAGGCGTTTAAACTCGTCTATCAGGCGAGCCAATGGCTCAGCGTAATCTTTCATTGTTGTGGAGGTTCGCTTTGTCGGATTTCGTGTTCAAAGACTGGTTCAGGTCAGGCCGGGAATGTTGAGTCCGCCGGCCAGACTGCCCATCTGGTTGGACATCTGCTCGTCCACTCTTCTCGCGGCTTCATTGCAGGCAACCAGAATCAGGTCTTGCAACATTTCCAGATCCTGGGAAGCAAAGACTTCAGGATCAATGCGCACTTCGTGGAGCTGCTTCTGCCCATTCATTTTGACGGTGACCATGCCCCCGCCCGCCGTGGCTTCCACCACCAGCTCATCCAGTTGCTTTTGCAATTGTTCCTGGAATTGCTGGACTTGTTTCAGGATCTGTTGCATTTGCAGTGGGTTTTTCATTGTCACTCCCGGCTCAGGTCCTTTACATCCAACACCGTGCCATCGAACCTCTTGCGAAAGGCTTCCACGGTCTGATCGCGCTCGGCACGTTCGCGTACGCTTGGCCGCTCCACTCGCGCTTCAACTTCCTGCATTTCAAGTCTAACACAAATTTTCAACGGTTGGCCCAGCACTTCCGCGCACACCGCCCGAAGTGTCTCTTGCTGCTCGCGGTTCTTCAACAGCTCCGCAAAAAAAGAATCCTTTTGGGAATAGACAAACGTGGCTTCACCATTTTCGCAGGTCCAACTAGCCACGTGCTCCAGGCAACTGCCGAGAAAATTCGATTGGCCGTAGACCTTGGAGATGATCGTGGCGAGCGTGGCATCCTTCGGGGCGGACGAAGCAGCCGTTGCTGTCTCCACCGGAGCAGGCGGGCGCGGTGCCGGCGTCGGCGGTACGGGTGCTGAAATCGCAGGCGCGGCCGGCCGTTGCTCCGCTGGCGGTCTTTCAAAACTCGCGGGACGAACCGGGCGCGACGGTTCTGGAGCGACGCGCGTGGGCGGCGGCGCAGCGGGGCGCGGGGCTGGAGCGACCTTGCCTGGCAGTGCGACGTTGCCGAGTCCGCTGAGCAGCATCTCCAGCGAGGCCAGGCGACGAGCGTGCACCATTTTCATTAAAGCCAATTCCAAATGGAAGCGCGGGACCAACGCATAGCGCATCTCGCTTTCCGCCCGCAACAGGATATTAAAAAACCGCGAGAGGTCTTCTTCGCTGAAGCGTGTTGCGAGTTCGCTGATGTGCTTGCGTTGTTCGGTGGGAACCTGGATCAACGGACTATCCCCGCCGCAACTGCGCCCAATCATCAGGTCGCGGACGTATCGCGTAAGCTCACCGCAGAAGTGGGCGAGTTCGTAGCCCTCCGCCGCCAGTTGCCCAACTTGTTCCAAAACCTTGCGCGAGTCCGCGGCATCAACGGCTCGCAGCATATCGGCCAACAATTCCGCGGGCACCACGCCCAGTACCTGGCGCACACGCTTCTCATCCAGATGACCCCCGCAGGCGGCAATCACCTGGTCCAGCAGGGAGAGAGCGTCGCGCATGCTGCCTTCCGCAGCTTGCGCCAGCGTGGAGACGGCGCCTTCATCGGCATCGACTTTTTCATTGGCCACGACGGCGCGGATTCGATCATAAATTTCCCCATAATCCAGAAGGCGAAAAGCAAAATGCTGGCAGCGCGACTGGATGGTGGGGGGCAGTTTGTGCGGCTCAGTTGTGGCCAGCATGAAAAGCGAACGCGGCGGCGGCTCCTCCAATGTCTTGAGCAGCGCGTTGAAGGCTTCCGTCGTGAGCATGTGCGCTTCGTCAATGAGGAATATCTTGTAGCGATCGCGCGCAGGCAGGTAGCGCACAGCCTCCCGCAGCTCACGGATTTCATCGATGCCACGGTTGGAGGCGGCGTCAATTTCCTGCACGTCTATGGAATTCCCCGCCGTAATCTCCAGACACGATGGGCATGTGCCGTCCGGAGTGATGGTGGGGCCTGTAATGCAGTTGAGCGCCTTGGCCAGGATGCGCGCCGTGGTGGTCTTTCCCACGCCCCGCGCCCCGGAGAAGATGTACCCGTGGGCGACGCGATCCGTCAAAATGGCATTTTTAAGGGTGTCGGTTACCAGGTGCTGGCCCACCACGTCATCGAATGTCTGGGGGCGATATTTGCGAGCGATGACTTGGTAAGACATAAACTAAAACCGCCCTTTGTCCTTGGTCAGTTGTCCGTTGCAGGAACAAGCACTCAAAATTCCGGCTCAATCATCGAGCAACGAACGTAGCGAGCCAGCACTTCAACCACGCATTGATAACGACGCAACGGACTAAGGACCAAGGACAAAGGACGTTTTTCCAAATCTGACCAGACTTCGGGTGATCTGCGGCACACGGAGAGGCTCNNTCGCACAGAGCCCGAAGTCTGACATTGTTGCCCCTGCATCTCACGATGCAATGAACAAACTCAACTTGATGGTAACACGTGCCACCAATGGCGTCGACCCCTTCGGGAAAAAATTGTCAAGCCCGGATAGAAATGTCCCCATGCTTAACCGATTAGAAGTGTCCCCTTTGTGAGTTTTGGTTTTCTGGTACTTGCTTTTTCTGGTTTTGCTTTTTCATGGGGTTGTAGTTGATGTCGTTGTTGCATCCCGTCGTGGGCCTTGGCCGGAGCTCAGCCCTGCGGAGCCCGAAGGGCGGAGCGTTTAGGGCGCAGCGGAGGCCGAGGCCCACGACGACGCCGGGGCGGGCGGTGCCAGCCCGAGT
>PLWX01000046.1 GCA_003151155.1 Acidobacteriaceae bacterium | reverse complement strand
AGCCAATTCGTGGGATGCGTACTCTTGCGTTGAGATGTTCGGTCGCAGTTCAGGCGGCGCCTTTATCCCCCGTAAGAGGTTTTTATGTCTCCTAGTTCTCCTCGAGCAATTCTTCTCTGCCTCTCCCTATTTTTATTAGCGGGAATATCCCGTGCACAGGTCCCCGCCCCGCCGTCCGGATCCACTACCATCCAGCGTATTGAAGAAGCCACCGCATGGGAGACCTGCGGTAACTGCGGAAATTCCGGAGGATCTGGCGCGGTTTCCACCTACAGCATGATTCGCGGCATTACCAGTCCCATGGTGGACGGCAGCGCGACCGAGTTCAAAATCGGCGGATCATATGCTTACAAGAACGCCTATTGGTACATTGCGCAGTATGGATCGCCATCCACTCCCGTCAGTTATTTGAAATACGAATTCAACCTCTATGTCCCGAGTGCCTCTGCAAACGCTCCTCAAGCACTTGAATTCGAGTGTCAGCAAAAAGCGGGTGGGTACGTCTACAACTTCGCATGGCAAGCCGATTATGCCTCCCACTCCTGGCGTGTCTTCGACTACGCCCACCGGCAATGGGTGAATTCCGGCTTGAGTTTCTCCGCCTTCGCTCCTGACAAATGGCATCACCTCATCGCCGAATTTCACGCCAGCGGAACGACGGCGGTGCACGATGCGCTCACCATTGACGGCGTGCGGCATGTAGTGAATCTTCGGCACGCCGCAAAGCGCGGTACCAGGGGCCACTATCTGAAGAACGCGTTCCAATTGGATCTCAATGGAAATCCCACTGCCTATAAGGTCTATGTGGACGCCATGACGATCACGTATAAATAGATCGTGGGCTGAGGATGTGCTGGTTTTCGCCATCCTCAGCCGTCATTTGTGCTGCTGGCCGCGATCGTCGATTGCGAAAGAGTGAGCTGCCTATGTCGATCCGTCTTTCTCTGCTGTTAGGAGTCGTTCTCACCACGATCAGCTGCGGCGGAGGGAAGCGAATCAACACGGTTCCTCCTCCTTCGCAGGTTGCAACCCCAACCGTTGCGATGAGGGCGGCGCAGAACGGCGCACAGATTGTCAGCCTCGGCGACGCAACCTCCGGCGTCACCATCTACTACACTCTCGACGGTACTGTTCCTACCGCTAATTCGACGCAATACTTTGCTACCCCTTTTCTGATCGCATCGAATGTCACTTTGAAAGCAACGGCGACGCGCACGGGCGANNATCCTTCCATTTGGACCTACGACACCGGCAACAGCGGATTTGGGAACAACGAACTTGAGACCTACTGTGCATGGGCTTCTACCGCTTCGCCCTGCGACACCAACGATCCGAATGCTTACGTCGGCAGCGACGGCTACTTGCACGTCGTCGCTTTGCATCCATCGAACGCGACCTACACTTCTGCACGTCTTAAATCCCAGGGTCTCTTCAGTTTTTCGTACGGGCGTATCGAAGCGCGCATTCAATTGCCGGAAGGTCAAGGATTATGGCCCGCATTTTGGTTGCTCGGAAATAACATCAGCACTGTCAACTGGCCTGCTTGCGGTGAACAGGATGTGATGGAACACATCAATGCACAAACGCCCGATTGGATCGCCGGGTCTATTCATGGAACGAATCTCAATGGCAGCCAGACGCAGTACGTAAGCTCCGGGCAATCGTTCGGAACTTGGCACATCTACGGAATGATCTGGTCGAAATCCCTGGTTTCCTATTACCTCGATTCTCCGAGCAACGTGTACGCGACTTTCACTCCCGCGAATACTCCAGGAACCTGGCCATTTGATTCGGGTGCCGGCGCCTTCATCATTTTGAACCTCGCAGTCGGCGGCAATTGGCCGGGACCTCCCGATGCATCCACCCCCCTTCCAGCAGAGATGCTCGTCGACTACGTGCGCCTGTATACCAACTAGGCTCTTCGGCAACCAAACCAGTCGGCAACTCAGTTCCAGCAACCCGCATCTCAAAGCGAAATACGCCTCTCCAGGAGGCTTCGCTCGCTCGAATAACAAATCGCTCAGTTGTTCACATGTCCCAGGGTCACTTTTTTTGACGGTAGTTTCTGCCACGCGGTTGGGCCACGTTTTAAATGCAGCAGACTCGGGGTGAACTCTGCGACAGTGTATTCAGGCCTCAGGCTCAGAAAAGGTGTCTCGTCGCGCGCTCACCGGCGTGTGCTTTGTGATCCTCTGCGTATGCTTTGGTCCTCCGGCGCGCGCGGTCGAAGCGGACGCAAGTGCTCAGAACGACCTCAAACAAATGTCGCTCGAGCAACTCTCCCAGATCGAAGTCACTACTCCCAGCAAAGAGCCGGAAAAAGCATTCCGCACTCCCGCCGCCATCTACGTCATTACTGGCGAAGATATCCGGCGCTCGGGCGTCACCTCGATTCCCGAAGCCCTCCGCCTCGCCCCCGGCGTCGAAGTGGCACGTATTGACAGCGACAAGTGGTCGATTGGCATTCGAGGTTTCGGTAGTCGGCTCGCGCGCAATGTGCTGGTCCTCATCGATGGCCGCACCGTCTACACCACGCTCCTCGCCGGCACCTACTGGGAAGTGCAAGACACTCTGCTCGAAGACATCGATCGCATCGAGGTGATTCGCGGACCTGGCGGCACCATATGGGGTCCCAACGCGGTGGATGGAGTCATCAATATCATCACCAAGCGCGCCAAGGATTCCAAGGGAACTCTCATCTCAGCCGGCGGCGGCAGCTTGGATCAGGGTTTCTTGAACGCTCGTTACGGTGGATCGTATGGCGACAAGCTCAACTACCGCGTGTATGGCAAAACCTTCACTCGCGGTCCGGAATACCACTGGGATGGGCGCAATTTCGACGATTGGCGCTCCGTTCAGGGTGGCTTTCGTGCAGATTGGGACCGCGATCCCAACAATACCCTTACGGTTCAAGGTGATATCTACGATCAGCGCGACGGCGAGAGCGTCGTCGCCACCAGTTACACCGCTCCCTATTCCAGCGTGATTGACGACAACGCACGTCTCTCCGGGGGCAATATCATGGCGCGGTGGGACCACAGCCAGGGCGAGGGCAAAGACTTCTCAATCCAGGCCTATTACGACCGTACGAATCGTCGCGAACCTAACTTCGCGGATTTGCGTGATACCTACGATGTCGATTTCACCCAACACTGGAAGCTGCTCTCATGGAATAACGTCACCTGGGGACTCGGCGCGCGTTTCAGCCATGGCCACGATCTGGAAGTAGTCTCCGGCCTGACCTTCCTGCCCGCCATCCGAACCGACCGCCTGCTGACCGCGTTCGTGCAGGACGAAATCACTCTCGTTCCCAAGGTGCTTTCCCTCACCATCGGCACGAAATTGTTGAATACGAACTTCACTAGCTTTGCTCCAGAGCCGAGTGCTCGTCTGCTCTTGACGCCGACCAAATCAACAACCCTGTGGGCTGCGGCGACCCACGCCGTCCGCACTCCTTCCGATGCCGAAAGAGACTTCTTCCTCTCTGGTTATCAAGGCAGCACGCCGCCTACTCCATCGAATCCCAACGGCATTCCCGTTTTCGCCCGCTTTAACGCCAATCGTAATTTCCGTCCGGAACAGATGAATGGCTACGAGCTGGGCTTTCGTCAGATGATCCATCAGAACATCTATGTCGACATAGCCAGCTTCTTCAACCACTATCACAACCTCTTTAGCGAAGACATCACCGGCGGACTTTTTCTTGAGAACGATCCCGCTCCTCCCCACTATCTGCTGCCTGCCGAATTCGGCAACGGTCTAAAAGGGCAGACGAAAGGCGTGGAAGTCGCACCCGAGTGGCGTCCGACCGAGAGTTGGCGCTTGCGTGGATCGTACTCATACCTGCACATGAACCTGGAGAGATCGCCCAATTCCCTGGATATTGGCAGCGCACCGGGCATTATGGGATCGAGCCCTCAACATCAATTCATGGCGCAGTCGTCCGTCGACATGTCCAAGGTTCTTCAACTCGATCTGGATTTCCGTTATGTGAGTGCTTTGCCCGGCCAGACCGGCCTGCCCGGGCAGTACGTTCAAGCATACGAGACCGCTGATGCTCGCTTGGGATGGAGACTCAACTCTCAATTCGACTTATCATTCGTTGGACGAAACCTTTTGCAGCCGCACCATCCTGAGTTCGGTTCGGATCCCTCCGCGGACCCCACAGCGGTGGCCTTGGTGGGCATTCGTCGCAGTGCATACGTGAAGTTAACTTGGACCAGCGGCCGCTAATCACACGCCGAAAGCAGTCCTTTACTTATTGGAACCGATGAACAGTCTTGGGCTGGCGAAACATCCGAACGCAAGAGCGAGTCTGCGGGCGCGGATCGCCGCGATTGTCGTCGCCCTGCTCTCACCGTTTTTCGCTTCCGTTTCCCACGCGCAACAACCTCCAACCGATCTCCAGGTGAAGGCCGCGTTCTTGTATAAATTCGGAGCATTCGTAACCTGGACGAACCCCGCTCCCAACGATGTTTTCGCGATCTGTGTCCTGGGACGCGATCCGTTCGGCCAAACTCTTGACTCGACTGTCAAAGGCGGCACGATTGATGGCAGTACCCTGGTCGCGCGGCGTATCGAAAGTTCGCAAGATGCGTCTAAATGCCGGATCGTCTTCGTCAGTTCTTCGGAAGAGAGTCGGTTGCGACCCATAATCGCTGAACTCAGTAAGCTCCCGGTTCTCACCGTGAGCGATATTCCGCATTTTTCAGATCGCGGCGGGATGATCGAATTTGTCCTCGAAAATGGGCGAGTTCGCTTTGACGTCAATCTTGCCAGCGCAGAAAAATCTGGGATGACGCTGAGTTCTCAACTTCTCAAGGTAGCTTCCACGGTTAAACGCAACGAGAGTCGAGATTGAACCCATGCTGAATAACTACTCAATCTCGACGAAGCTGACCTGGATGAATATTGTAGTGACCGCGGCAGCTCTGATCGTCGCCTCGCTAGGCTTCCTCGCCTACGATCAGGCGAATGCCCGCGCCGAACTTGTCACCAGCCTCTCCACCCAGGCCCAGATCATCGCTTCCAACAGCATCTCTGCCCTGGACTTCAACGATCCGCAGTCGGCGCACACCACTCTCACTGCGCTCGCCGCCTCTAAAAACATCGAAGGCGCCCGGCTGTTGACGCCTGACGGACGCCTTTTCGCGGAATACTGGCGCACCCCAAGCGTTCGAGTGAATGTTTTGCCAACGCTGCGGAATGAACCTGAAACCGATCTTTTCTTCCCCAGTCACCTCACCGTGATTCGCAATATCGAGTTCGGAGGAAGGCGCATGGGGGCCATCTACATCCGTTCCGATCTCGCCTCCCTGACGGAACGCCGAAATCATTTTCTGCGCATACTCGCGGTGGTGCTCCTGGCTTGCATGATTGCGGCCTTGCTCGTCTCCGCGATCTTCCGGCGTGCCGTAGCCGATCCCATTACCGACCTGGCGGATACCGCCCGCACCGTCTCCCGTGAAAAGAACTACTCCATCCGCGCCAAGCCGATCGCGGCTCGCGACGAGTTAGCCACCTTGATCACTGCTTTTAACGAGATGTTGGCGCAAATTCAGGAGCGCGATGCCGCC
>PLWX01000212.1 GCA_003151155.1 Acidobacteriaceae bacterium | reverse complement strand
CCTACGAAGCCGACAAGCGTGTCATTGACTACATGGGGCCCACGGTCGAAGAAGAGCCCCGCCTGCTTGAATTCTTCGCGAAATATAAAACCCGGGTTGCCGAAGAAAAAAATCGCTCCGGGTTGTGAGCCTCTCTTCACCGACGATCCGAGTCCGTTCGCTCGCAGCAGAGACTCCGCATCCGTCCCATCCAAAAATTTGCGTAAATCTTCCCGCCCCTCGCTTGCAATCCACCGCGCAGAAGCATCACAATCATTTCCGATTGCTCGTACACCGGATGCTCCACCGGTAGCTACGGAGTCTCGCGGTGCGGGCTTCCCGCGACTCCTGCTCAGAACGCCCATGTTGGCTTCTACTCGGTAGTGCTGTCGGCGTATTCCCCGTGCGAACGTCAACCTACTGCTCAACGCTCCACAACCAACAGGAGAAAAACCATGTCCACGATCACCGTCAAAGACGGCACGCAGATTTTTTACAAGGACTGGGGGACCGGTCAGCCTATCGTGTTCCATCATGGGTGGCCCCTCTCTGCCGACGACTGGGATGGACAGATGATGTTCTTCCTCAACCACGGCTACCGCGTCATCGCCCATGATCGCCGCGGTCACGGCCGCTCATCCCAAACCGCCACCGGAAACGACATGGACACCTACGCCGCCGATGTCGCCGAACTCACCAAGCACCTCGATCTCAAGAACGCCATCCACATCGGACACTCGACGGGCGGGGGTGAAGTCGCCCGCTACGTCGCGCGTTATGGCAAAGGACGCGTCGCCGCCGCCGTCCTCATCAGCGCCGTCACTCCCGGCCTCGTCAAGTCCGAGAAGAATCCCGACGGCGTTCCCCAGGAGGCGCTCGACGACATCCGCAAGCAAACCGCCACCCACCGCGCCCAGTACTTCCAGGACTTCACCCTGCCGTTCTACGGCTACAACCGTCCTGGCGCGAAGATCTCGCAGGGCATTCGCGACAACTGGTGGCGACAAGGCATGATGGGCGGCATCAAGGCGCACTACGATTGCATCAAGGCCTTCTCGGAAACCGATTTCTCCGAGGACCTCAAGTCCATCGACGTCCCGGTATTCGTCCTGCATGGCGAAGACGACCAGATCGTCCCCTTCGCCGCCAGCGCCCCGCGCTCGATGAAACTCCTCAAGCATGGAACCCTGAAATCCCATCCCGGTTTCCCACACGGCATGCCCGCAACCCACAGCGAGATCATCAACGCCGATCTGCTGGAATTCGTAACCGGAATCAAAGCGAAGCTAGCCTCGGCCGCATAAAAACAAAAACCCATCCCAACTCGCCGATGCTGGTGAGTTGGGATGGACTCAACCGCAATCTCTTCAATCCCTGTCATCCTGAGCGCAGAACGCGCAGCGTTCGCAGTCGAAGGACCCCTATCGCCAAAATCCCTCTCGAGTCCTGTCATGCTGAGCGAAGAATCCGCATACCAATGCGGATTCGCAGCCGAAGCACCTTGCGTTTTATCGCGCGTGATCGGCGGGCGAACGAACTCTACGAGGTTGGCGCCGATGCCTTACACGCGCCTTCCTGGCGTAGTACTTGTCTCACTTCGAACTCGCGCACTCCTGCATGTTTCTTGAGGAGTTTGCCTTTCAACTTCACCCGCGTTCCTGCCTGCAGATTCGCGCTCTCCCCGGTGAGTGCGTAGCTCTCGTGGCTGCCCTCATTCGTCAGCTGCAATCCGTGGTCGCTGGGCGCAACGCATCCCTCGATCTTCTTTTCCTTCGGGACCACCAGGTAAATCACCACCGCGATCCCTACCGCTACGCCCACAACTATGCCCGCGACTTCTCCTCCGCTCGGGCCAATGCGTGAGCCGCCCGATTGTGCTTCCGCCATCGTGCTCAACAGGCCCAACGCTAGAACGACCGCACAAATTCGGCTGCGCATAGAGAGTTCTCCGGGTGCCTGGAGTCAGCACTTTGAGGGAAGACTCCGGGGCTGTGCAATGGCAGTGCGACACTGCCAGGCAGAAAAAGCCGTAGGAATAGCTTTCGCGGAATCTTGAGCCCACGGATATTAGCTTTCTGCTCAACTGTAGTCGAGAACAATCCTCGTTTGGCGATAGGTTTTCGCCGCCTGCCCCACGTCTGTCATCCTGAGCGCAGAGCGCGCAGCGCTCGCACCCACCTTGTCATCCTGAGCGGAGCACGCGCAGCGTGCGTAGTCGAAGGACCCCTATCGCCGACATCCCTCTCGCGTCCTTGTCATGCTGAGCGAAGAATCCGCATACCGATGCGGATTCACAGCCGAAGCACCTTGCGTTTTGGCAGCGTTATAATCATTGTGCTTCCTAGGCTGCGTACCCACGGGTAATGCCATGGCCCCCGACTCCAAGTCGGGGTTTCGTATTTTTGCGTCACCCGCGCTCAGCTGGCCACCGACTGCGCCGGTTTTTTCGCGGCAGTATCTTCTTCTTCAGGAAGTTCAGGCATGGCGGCGTCATACTCGGGACTGTACTCGCCGTACCATTGCCGGTCGCTGACGAAATCGAGGTCGCGGGCGTTGGCGGCGGCGGTCTGCAGGGCGTAGAGGACGAGCGCGGCCTTGCGCGGATCGATGCGATCGGAGAGCAGCGCATTCGCCACGTCGCCAAGCGCGAGTTGGATGGTCTGCTTGTCTTCGAGGACCGGGATCTGGAGAGGAAGATTGCGTTCCGCGGCCTCGCGCCGGCGACGGATGCGGTCGCGTGACTCGATGTGGAAGTAGCAGTAGTCTTCGTTTTTAAGATTCGGTGCCTGGCAAATGTTGCCGTCAGCCTTGATGTGTCCACAATGTTTCATAGTCGCTCCTTGTCTAACCCTGAACGCTCTCTCTTGTTGTCATCCAGAGGCGCCGCCTGCGCGCCGCGGGATCTGCTGTTCGTCGGCAGAACGCGTGCATTGATGTCCCCACCATCAAGTGGGGAGGCCAGTCATCTGCATGTGTCAGGAAGCTACGGGGTAAAGAGATGGATCGTAGAAGGATGTGATGGGAAATACGGCCCAAGGTGACCCAACGCACGGGTCCCACGTTTGGTGGGGATTGACAAAAACGCACCTCAAAACCGATTGAAATCCTTTGCGAGCCTCAATATTTGTGAATGGGCGTGTTCACAAACTCAGAAATTTCTGTTCAGGTTCGTCGCGCCTGAAGCGCCAGCACTCGAGAGTAAACGGAGCGCACCTGTTATCTGCGAGCACCGCATAGCCCACGATCCCCGCATTCTGGCATTTCATCTTTAGCCACTCAATGTCCTCGGATTGATCATAGGCGCTTTTCCGCTGCGGTCTTCTCGTCGTCGTAATGCTGTACTTGGCTTTCCATTCCATAATGACGATCGGCTCGTTAGGAATACTTCCCTTCGGCGACCAGAGCGTCATCGCCGGCTTTGCTCAAATCACGAGATCCTTGCAAACGGTATATTTGCGACCGGCATCTCCTTCCAGTTGAGGCACGGCCACTTCGATCCCGATCTGCCCAAGTTGTAGTGGCCCATCCGGCGTGCAATGCCTCGAAAGATGAGAGAACGCGAAATGAGACACCATCTCTCGCTCTCTCCCACACCATCCTGTGGCGGATATTTCTTGGTGGAAAGTCCTTAACGCCGCGGCAATAACTTCATCAAGCGTCAACATGGTAAGGATTGTATGAGGAATACCGACTGAGTGGTTCGCCTTGGACGTGCTGTAGATCTCCAAGTCCGAAGGACGCCGTTTCTTAGCCCACGGCGCAGCCGTGGGGAAAAATCGCGGCAGAGCCGCATCCTTGCTGCCGCAGGCGATTTATTGTGAGGATCGCATCCTTTGCGATCCTCACCTTATGCTCCAGTTCCAGTATGAAACATGTCCCACAAACGTCTCGCGTCATGTCGCAAGAAGATCGCGGAACCGACTGCTAGCGTGAAGGTGCAGGCAGAATGCGTCTGGAGGGCGTTGCCAGTGGGTACTGGACGCAGCCTGCGAAGCTGTCGAGTGGCGTCAGCCACTATGGTTCAACTCCGTCGCCCTCCGCACCCCCCCGGCAGCGATTGACATTTCTTTCTGCGGCGTTATGATAATTGTGCTTCGCAGGCTGCGTACCCACGGGTAACGCTATTGAACCCCGACTCCAAGTCGGGGTTTCGTGTTTTTGGCCTAGCCACGGCGCTTTCGCCATGCCGCATATGACCACATCCGCTCGCTCTCTCCCAATAGAAACGTGAGGAAGCAAACCGCAAACACCGAGTGGCTCAACGATGCTCCGAAGTAATGCCAGAACGGAGCATGCGCACCGGGATAATCCGAGGAAAACAGCAGCGTCAGCATATAGACAATGCCGGCCACGCTCGCTGGCCGCACCAGGATGCCGAGGCAGAGAGCCAATCCGATAGCGAATTCTCCATATCCGGCGAGCAGGGCGATCGCCGTGGCATGCGGCAGAACGAAGCCGCGCAGCACCGGAACCATGAATGGATACGCGCCGCCGTCGAGGAACTTGTGGATCCAGAACTGAAAGCCTCCGCCAAAAGCAAATTGCGAGCCGAAGACTTTGTATTCTCCAAAGATCAGGAAGAACACGCCCACAGCAATGCGGAGAAACGCGATCGCACGATCATTCAAAGAGTAGGTGTCAGACACGCGCGGAGTATAGCAGCGGTCGAGCGTTGAGTTGCCAATGGCGATCACGACTCTGACATCTCCAGGTCTCGTAAACGCCAGACTTGGGACACCGGCAATTCTCATGTTTCTGCCGACTCCCCAAGTCGTGAATCTAACAATCAATTTCTGTCACCGAGGCTTCTTCTCCATGCCGGGTGCCCCACTCTAGATTGCCGAAGGCAAGCTAGGGTGGGCCTAAGAATCCGCGCCGGCGGGTGGCCCACATCTAAGCTCCTTCCTCTTCATTCCCTCTCCTAGATCTTCGGATTCCCCACTTCTCGCGGTTTTCGAGAAGTGGGAAATGATCCTGCGGACCCAATTACATCGACCTGTGTTGACGGTCACATCATCGTGACGAGGTCGGTTCCTATGCTGGGATCGTGCCTTGGGGATTAGAAAGACATTACGGCGCGAAAGACCTGTTCCATCGATCCGCTCGTCCTTAATGCTGCTCGTGAAAAGGCAAAGGTCTGAGGTTGAGAGCGGCCCTTCCCACTTCTCGAAAAGCGCGAGAGGTGGGGCACCCGTAGATCTACCAGAAGAACGGGGAAAAAGAGGACTATGAGCGCGCGAAATCGAGTAGAGGTTTAAGTTCGTCTCGGTCCGCTCTTCTCAGCGCGTCAAGGTATCGCTGGCGTGCGATGCCGGGTTGCAGCAGTTCGGCCGAACCCCAGGTGAGCGCCGGTTGTCCTAGCTTGATCACTAGCAGATCGGCGAAGAGGCGCGCATGCCGGCCGTTTCCGTTCGGAAAGAGGTGAATAAGAACCAGGCGGTGATGGAAACGGACTGCGAGTTCGTGGGGCGCGTAAGTTGCGTGTTCCATCCAATAGCTGGCATCGCCGAGCAGGACCGCGAGGCGGTCGCGCATCTCGTAAACCGGAACGCCGATGTTCTTCTCCGTCTTGCGATAGTGTCCCGCCCACTTCCACGTTTGGTCGAACATGCGCGCGTGCAGCTTCCGCACAAAAGCTTCGGCAATCATCTCGATCGGCGGAGTGCGATCTTTGAGTGCCCACACGCGCGCCCGCAGGATGTTCTGCCTTTCCCATTCATTGAGTTCCTCCTTCGTTGCCAGGTTTGGAATGAGATCGGCCAGTTCCTCCGGGGAAAGAGGGGTATTGCCTTCGCTGGCCGATACCTTCATCGGGTTCGCTTCAAGAGGCGGCGGGTTTCTTCCTCGATCTTCTTCGGCACGTCGCCGACCGCCTGGTCTTCCAAGGCCATGGTGTGCTCGACGGCGCGAACATTTTCCGAAGCTTTGGCCCGCGGTGCTTGCTCGGCGAGTTCCTGCAGCGTCCCGCTCTTCGGAACAAGAGCGTAAACCAGTTGGCATCCGAGTGCATCTGCCGCATCGCGCAACGTACCCAGCGAAATGCGGTACTCCGCCTCTGATTTTTCAAGCGCAGAAGCGAGAGAGCCGGTTTTGCCAAGCCGCAGTGAGAGCTCGCGCAGGGTGACGCCCGTCGCCTCGCGAATGGCGCGGATCCAGCCCTTGCGGGGGCGGGATATGTCTCGAGCTGGATGGAAGGGCGCGAGCGCCTTGTCGAGTTGGTGGAGGCGCAAGTGTCTGAATTCAGCCTTCATAGTCGATTCCTGTCCAAAGTGACCTGTTATTGGTGGTCAGCGATCTTATTTTGCATAGTTATGATTGAATATTTTACGTAATTTGTACAGTTATAATTATAAATACTTAGTATTTTGATTAACTATAATTGGTCACTTCCGAGCGATGATAAGGGCAAAACGCAAGGTCCTCCGACTGCGGACGGGAAGGTCGCCCGTCCATCGCTCAGGATGACAGGCCTTGAGAGTGTTGGTGGCGATAGGGGTCCTTCGACTTCGCGCCTGGGGGCGCTGCGCTCAGGATGACAGAGGAGAGGATGACAGGGGTGGAGAGAGTATTTTTACACCTGCACTGTCGTCCGCGCCGCATTAAGCTTCGCGACGATGCCGGCCACCCGTTCGTACGACTGCAGCCGATCGGCGTGGTCGTAGGTATCGGTCACGACGATCACTTCTTTCGCGCCTATGCTGGAGACTAATTTTTCCAGGCCCTGCTGCACCGTCGCATTCGAGCCGACGATCGCGGCGTGCAGGCGTTGTTCGACGGCGGCGCGTTCGCCGGGATGCCACAGGCCGTCCATGGAATCGACCGGCGGCAACAGCTCGACCGGTTGATTGCGAATGAGGCGGAGGAAGCGTTGCTGCGCGGTGGTGAAGAGACGCTCGGCGGCGGCATCGGTTGCGGCGGCGATGACCGCGACGCCGACCATGAGATACGGGTCGCGCAAAGTCTCACTGGGGCGGAAATTTTCGCGGTAGAGACGCGCCGCGGCGTGCAGATGTTCGGGGGCGAAGTGCGCGGCGAAGGCGAAGGGCAGTCCGAGCATCGCCGCCAGTTGCGCGCTGAAGCCGCTCGATCCGAGCAACGTAATCGGCACGTTGCTTCCCTGCCCTGGGATTGCTTTGACGACCTGTCCGGGGCGTTCCGGTCCGAGATAAATTCTCAGCTCTTCGAGCAGGTCGGGGAAATCATCGCCGGTCTGCGTGAGATCGCGGCGCAAGGCGCGCATGGTTTGAAAATCGCCGCCGGGCGCGCGGCCGAGGCCGAGATCGATGCGTCCCGGATACATCGCCTCGAGGGTTCCAAACTGCTCGGCGATGACGAGCGGGGCATGGTTGGGCAGCATGACGCCGCCGCTGCCGACGCGGATCGTCTTCGTCGCGCCGGCAATGTGGCCGATCAACACCGAGGTTGCCGAGCTGGCCACGCCCGCGATGGAGTGATGTTCCGCGAGCCAATAGCGCTGGTAGCCCCACGACTCGACGTGCTGCGCCAGGTCCACCGAGCGCGCGATGGCGCTGCCGGCGGGCTCGCCGGGCCGCATGCTTACGAGGTCTAATACCGAGACTGCCAAATCGTTCTGCACATTTTTCTTCACACACCGTTGGATGAAGCAGGTGGGGAAAAGACGCAGGCACGGGCTAGTGGAGGACTTCGACCTCTTCGGGAATGCGCTTCAGGCGGCGGGCGAGCGAGGTCGGATGAATGCCGAGAATGCGCGCGGCGTGGGTCTTGTTGTTTCCGGTCGCGGTGAGCACCTCGAGGATGTAGCGGTCCTCCAACTCCTCGAGGGTGACGAACGGGACCCCAGCTGCCGAGTTGGGCAGATGGTTCCCCGCATCCGGCGGCGCTTCGGGAGGCGCTTCGAACTCGCCGATCTCGCGCGGCAGATCGTTGACGTCGATCTCGCCTTCGGGGGCGAGGATCATCGTCCGCTCAATGACATTGCGCAGTTCGCGGATGTTGCCCGGCCAGGTGTAAGCGCGCAGCAGGTCGGCCGCCGCGGGGGTCATCCCGGTGAAGTTCTTCTTAAGATCGGTATTGAAGCGCTTCATGATGTCGAGCGCGAGGGGCACGATGTCTTCCTTGCGGTCGCGCAGCGGGGGAATGAAGATCGGCAGCACGTTGAGGCGATAGAAGAGGTCGTCGCGAAACTCGCCGCGTGTCACCGAATCCTTGAGCACCTTGTTGGTGGCGGCGAGGATGCGCACATCCACTTGAATAGTGCGGGTGCCGCCGAGGCGCATGAAGGTTCCTTCTTCGAGCACGCGGAGGAGCTTGGCCTGCACGCTGAACGACATGTTGCCGATCTCGTCGAGGAAGAGCGTGCCGGAGCTGGCTTTCTCGAGGAGACCTTCTTTGCGGCGGCGCGCGTCGGTAAAAGCGCCGGGCTCGTAGCCGAAGAGTTCGCTCTCCAGCAGGTTGTCAGGCAGCGCGGCGCAGTTGAGCGAGACGAGCGGTGCCTGCGCGCGCGGGCTGTAGTAGTGAATGGTCTTCGCCAGTACTTCTTTGCCCGTACCGCTCTCGCCCTGGATGAGGATCGTGGTCTTGTCGGACTCAGCGGCTTTCTTGGCCTGCTCCAACATCGCCGCCAGCGCCGCGTTGCGCGTGACTACCCTGCCGAAGTCGTAACGGCCGCGCGCGTCCTGCACGGAATCGCGGACTCGCAGGCGAAGCGCGAGCACTTCACTGGCACGGCTGATGGTGTTCACCGCGTCGGCGACGTGGAAAGGTTTGGTCAGGTAATCGTATGCGCCGAGCTTGATCGCCTCGACCGCGCGCTCGACCACGCGGTAGGCACTCATCATCACGACGACGATCGCCGGATCCTGCCGCTTGAGTTGGCGGAGCACCTCGACGCCATCGATGCCGGGCAGCACGACATCGAGCAACGCAATATCGGGATGTTCCTTTGCCGCAATCTCCAGGGCCTGCTCGCCGCTCTGTGCCAGCAGGATTTCGTATCCCTCGGCCTCGAGCGCGCGGCTGATCGTACGCAACGTGAGCGCCTCATCGTCAACGATCAGGATGGAGTACGCCATCAGACGATGACCTCTGCATCTTCGGAGACCGGGCGGCCTTCCTGCCGTAGCGGCAGCACGATACGTACCGTCGTCCCGTGATTCGCCATGCTCTCCACGTGGATGGTTCCACTGTGACTGCGCACGTATGCCTGGCTGATGCTCAACCCCAGGCCCGTCCCCTGGTTGCGCTTAGTGGTAAAGAACGGCTCAAACACGTGCGGCAGGATGTCGGCGGGAATGCCCATCCCCGTATCGCTAATCCGCACCTCGATCTTCTCGTTGAACATCACCTTTTCCGCCGAGATCGAAACCGTGCCGCCAGGAGGTGTCGCCTGCGCCGCGTTCAGCAGCAGGTTCATTAGCACTTGCGAGATCTGGTTGGCGTCGGCGGTGATCGCCGGCAAGTTCGACGGAACCCGGTTCTCTAACCGGATCATGCGGAACATCGGCTGATGCGCGATGAAGGTGATCGTTTCCGCGACCAGCAGATCAAGACGGATGCGCCCTAAAAGAAGGGGCCCCGGTCGCGCGTAATTCAGCAGCCCCCGAACCGCGGAGGAAATGCGCTTCGCTCCCTCAATGCACTGCTCGATCTCTTCGCGCGAATTTTGGTCTTTCGCCGATTTTGCCTCCCACTCCAGGTGGGAGAGGATTCCCAACAGCGGATTGTTGATCTCGTGCGCGGCCCCGAGCGCGAGTTGGGCGAGAGAAGCAAACTTTTCGTAGTCGGCGAGCTGCGCTTTGAACTGCATCTTCTCTTTGGCGAGCTCGCGTTCTTCTTCCAGGCGCCGCACCAGTTCCTGCTGGGCGA
>PLWX01000245.1:1271-6115 GCA_003151155.1 Acidobacteriaceae bacterium | reverse complement strand
CAATCTGCAAGCCCTGGCGCCGTATACCGACGTCGTGGTGTTGATCGTCACGCCCTATTGGTACGGCGTGCAGACCGTCGACGGACATCGCGGCTGGATCCACCGCAGCGAAGTGGAAAGTCTGCCATGAATCGTCTGCGAAGAGTATTCGGAGTACTGCTGCTGCTCTGCACCGCCTGCGTGATCGCAAGCGCCCAAAACACCGAGGCTCTTTCGCAGAGTTTTCACGCGCCGAAAGCGGACGTGGAGCAGGCACTGAAAGATCTGAATGCTTACCAGAGCGGTCGCCTGCCCTTTGTCGAGGGTTTTGTCGGGGCTATCGATCAGCCGCTCGCAAACTTCCAGCGCGCCTATTACCAGTACACCGTGACCGTGCAACAGAGTTCGGAAGCCGAAGTCCATGTGAGCGTGAACGCCAAAATCAGTGCCTGGTGCGACGACAAAGATGCATCCAAGGCCGGCTATCGGGATCTGCCTTCGAACGGCCGCCTGGAGGCAGACCTTCTCGATCGCTTGCGCGCGCGCTTGCATCAGCACTCTGCGGAAGTTGCGGCCTCACGCACTCCCCTGGTTTCACCGCGGCTATTGGGCACCACAGAAGCTCCGCCTGCAAGCACCACGACAACGCCCGAGGCTCCCAGCAGCGCCGCCGCTCCTTCCACTCCTGCGTTCCGTCCTTTTGCCAACAATCCAACGCCACCTACGCCGCCAACTAGGTCTACGCCGGATCAAGATGCCCGCTATCAACGTCTCGTCCAGGAAGAAAAAAGTTTGAACGAGGTGCTCGCCGCGCAACAACGGCCGGATAACCTCGTCGCCGTGAAAGCCGCGCATACTCCGATCGTGGCCAGTCCTGAGGAAGGATCGCGAGTCCTGATGTACGCGGAAGCAGAAGATGAATTCCAATTCCTGAAGAGCGATGGCAACTGGATTCACGTGCAGATCGCCGGCCTGAATCGTGGATGGATCCGCAGTTCCCAAGTGGAGAAGATCGGCGCGCAGGCATCGGCGGCGCCAGCGGCCGCGAGTACACAGGAAAGCTTCCGGGAAACCAAAGAGGAGACTTCCACTTTCCCTGGCGATTGGGAAGCTTTGCGTGGCAAGAACGTCAAGATCATCTGGGTGCAGCCTAACGGGAAGTCGACGCAGAAAGCGCGGTTGAACTACGCGGAGACGATCTTCAAGAAGCAGGTACCGCAGCTTGCGACACCCAATGGCGTGGAAGGTGTGGTTGTAGTGTTTGACGCTGCCGAAGGCGGCATGGCTGCGACAACCGTCGCTGCGCTACAACAGTGGGGAGCGGGAACACTCTCGGACGCTGCGTTTTTGAAGCAATGCTGGTTCGATCCGGCAGACGCATTTACGGCGGCTTCCGCTAGCCGTTAGCTTCAGCGCCATACTGGGTGCCAAGCTGTGCCTGCACCATCCTACCCAGCTTTCGCGGCGCCTTCGCGGGGAATTTGCAACTACAACAAAGCGGCGGTCTGCTAATTTCGTCCGTTGCGCCTATAGTTCATCTGGCATACAGTGAGTTTTCCCCAAGTTTGAAGGTGCTCATGGAAGAAAACCAGAATCGCATTCTCCTCTTAGTCACGGTCGCTGCCATCATCATCGGAGGCATCACGCTTTGGGTGCAGTACAAAGTGAAATCCAGAAAACCAGTGATTGGCTGGCACAACCTCGGCACGGAAACTTTCGACTTAAAGCCGAGTGCATACAAGACCTTCACTTACCGTGAGCTGCCGGCGAAATTCCGCGTCGAAGTGCAGGCCAGCGCTCCGGTTGCTTTCGGGTTCGTCACACCTGACACTTACGGGCATTTCACATCCACCGTGCTACAGGTTGATTTCGCGAACCAGCCCTGTGGCTCTGCCCCGGTGACGAGTGCGGATTTGAATTGCGCTACCGATTCGAGCAAGCGATATCTGTTGGTCACTGATTCCCGCGAAGATTCCGTTCCCGAAGCGAAGACTCACTCGAAGAAGGTTGCCGGCCAGACTGAGACTTCCACACAACCGGAAAATCACGTCACTCTTTCAATGTACGACTGGCGTTGCATTCAGTTCTGCGAAAACCTGCCCAAGTCGTAACCCTTAACTATGTCCGTATCAGCTACACTGACTGTCCATGAAGAAGTTTCCTTCTGCACTCCTTTTCTGTTCGCTTGCGACAGCCACGTTGGCTGCGCCGAATCCAGCGGAAATCAAGACCCAGGTCGACCAACTTTTGCCCCAGTTACGGGAACTCTATATCGATCTTCATCAGTCTCCCGAGCTATCGCTGCATGAGACCAGCACCGCCGCCAAGATGGCTGCTGGGCTGCGCAAACTCGGGTTTGAAGTCACCGAACACGTCGGCGGCACAGGAGTGGTCGGCGTTTTGAAGAATGGCGCGGGCCCAGTCGTCCTCATCCGCACCGAGCTCGATGCACTGCCGGTCGATGAACAAACCGGCCTGGCCTACGCGAGCAAGGTCCACACCAAGAATGCCGATGGCCTGGATGTTTCGGTGATGCATGCCTGCGGACACGACCTTCACATGGCGAGTTGGATTGGAACAGCGACTTTGCTCAGCCAGAACAAGTCTGGATGGCATGGGACACTGGTGATGGTGGGCCAACCCGCAGAAGAGATCGGGGCGGGCGCAGCAGCCATGCTCAAGGACGGTTTTCTTACCCGCTTTCCCAAACCGGACTATGCGATCGCCGTGCATGATGATTCCGCGATGCCCTCGGGACAAGTCGCCGTTACTCCCGGGCCGATCCTTGCGGGGGCAAGTTCGGTGAAAATCACCATCTTCGGGAAAGGCGGCCACGGTGCGGCGCCACAAACGACAATTGATCCAATCGTCATCGCAGCGAAAACCGTGCTGAGCCTGCAAACCATCGTCTCGCGCGAAATGAATCCACTCGAACCCGCGGTAGTCACGGTCGGGGCAATCCACGGTGGCACCAAGAACAACATCATTCCCGACCAGGTGCAGTTGCTACTCACAGTGCGTTCCTTCAAGCCCGAGGTCCAGAAGCATCTACTGGCATCCATTGAACGCATTGCCAAAGATGAAGCTGCTGCTGGTGGCGCGACGCAGGAGCCCAAAGTTGAGGTGTCGGAAGGACTGCGTTTTACCGTCAACGATCCGGTCCTTGCCGCAAGACTTGAGCATGCTCTACAACCGGTGCTCGGAAGCGAGAACGTCGTGAGCGACCAGCGCCGCACTGTCTCTGAGGATTTCGGCGAATTCGGGCGTGCGGCAGGTGTGCCCAGTGTGATGATGTTCGTGGGCGGGGTGAAGCCTGAAACATTTGCCGAAGCACAGCGCACCGGGGAATCGCTTCCCTCGTTGCATTCGTCTCATTGGGCACCCGACCTGGAACCGACGATGCGCACGGCAATCCTCACCGAAGTCACTTCGGCGCTCGATCTGTTCTCTGTAAAGAATCGCTAACTGCGGTATTGCAGCTTGCAAGTTCATCGTGCAATCGAGAAACTGATGCAGTGAGGGTATTAACCAAATTCATGTTGTCGGCGGCTGACGCCCGCCAGTTCCCCGCTCCGGGGACGCCGGAGATTGCTTTTCTCGGGCGGTCGAATGTTGGCAAATCAAGCCTCATCAATGCCCTGGTCGGATCGAAGATCGCCAAGACAAGCGGAACGCCGGGACGCACCCAGACCATTAACTTCTTCGAGATCCGCCGGCCCGGAAAGCCGCGGCCCGATTGGATTTTTGCCGACCTGCCCGGTTACGGATACGCGCGCGTCCCGAAAGATCTGGTCGCGGAATGGCCGAAGTTCATCGATCCCTATTTGCAGGATCGCACTTCGCTGGCGCTCTGTATATCTATCATCGACGTGAGCGTTCCGCCGCAGAAGAAGGATCTCGACCTGCTGAACTGGCTGCGCGACGCCGGGCGCCCCTTCGTCGTTGTCGGCACGAAGATCGACCGAATCTCCAACAACCAACTGAGTAATAGCCTGCGCAAATTGAAAGAAGAGTTGTTGCTTGACGAGATCGTTGCGTTCTCCGCAAAAGGCACGACCGGACACGATGAATTATGGAAGAAGATTCGCGAAGCCGCCGGCACCGACGCCGCTGAAAAGGCGCCTGCCTAGATTCCCTGCTGCGCTTTGAGTTCCTGCATCACGCTCTGCACAAGTGCCTTTGCATCCGTGACACTCTTCATGATCGCCTGGATGTCCATTGCCGGCTTGCCCGGTTGGCGCGCACTCTGACAGTACACCCCGTGCTGACCGACGAGAGCCATCGCATCTGTCAGGAGATCGAGAGTGACTGCAAGCCGCCCACGCGCGGGCCCCATCATGAGTTCAAACTTTTCCAATTCCTGTTTGTGATCGTCAAAAACCGTCATGTCTCGATTGTACTTATCCTTACCCAAGGACAATAATGTGGCTGCCGTTGAAGATTCCAAGGAGGCTCATGCGTAAAGTTTCAAGCTCGCTGTTATTCCTCGTACTCGTAGCCGCAGTTTCATTTGCACAAGGTGGAGATAAAAAGGCACCGCTCAGCCCGCCCGGCACGGCGTCGCATTCCTTCGCTGATGGGAAAAAAGTAACGATCGACTACAGCCGCCCCGCGGCGCGCGGCCGCAAGATCGTGGGCGAACTCGTCCCTTACGGCAAAGTGTGGCGTACCGGTGCGAATAGCGCGACCTCGCTCACCACTGACACCGATCTCGTCATCGGTGGCACCGCGGTTTCCGCTGGCAAGTACACCCTCTACACGCTTCCCGGAGAAACGGCGTGGAAGCTGATCATCAACAAGCAAACCGGCCAATGGGGCACGCAATACGACGAGAAGCAGGATCTCGCCCGTGTCGACATGCAGGT
>PLWX01000245.1:0-1251 GCA_003151155.1 Acidobacteriaceae bacterium | reverse complement strand
CATATCTACGAGCGGGCATCCCACTAAGCAAAAGGGAGGACTCATGAATAACGATAACCCCACCAACGTACTGAAGAATGTCGTGCAGACGGCGCGTGACGGCGAAAAAGGCTTCCGTGAAGCAGCCGAACATTTCAAGGGCGCGGAATTGAAAAGCATGGCGCAACGCGTGAGCGCGGAACGTGCGGGCTTCGCTCGCGAACTCGAGCCGGAACTTCGCAGCGAAGGCAAGACCGACAAAGTCGAAGGCACGGCGGAAGGAACGATGCACCGCGCGTGGATCGACATCAAGACCGCTTTGGGCGGTGGAGATCACACCATTCTCGAATGGCTGGAGCAAGGCGAGGACCATGCCAAGAAGATCTATAACGAAGCGCTGCAATCGACGCTTCCCAGCGCGGCTCAGTTGATCGTTCGGCGACAGTACGATCGAGTCGTCGCTACGCATGATCAAGTGAAAGCGTTGCGCGACCAAAGCAAGGCTGCCTAATCGGCTCGCAGGAATTAGGAAAAGGCTGGCTTCGGCCAGCCTTTCTTATTGCTTAAGATTCGTTACTGCTTCGCGGTCGAGCTGCTGTCCTTCGGCATGCGTTCCAGAGCCTTGCGTGCTTCGTCGGCATCTTTTCCCTTGGGAACGATCTTTAAATACGCAGTGTAGTTATCGCGCGCATCTTCATACATTTTGAGTTTCTCGAGCGCCTGTGCCAGCTTCAGTGTCGCTTCCGCATCCTTCGGTTTGAACGTCAACGCTTCCTGGTAGCGGCTGGCGGCCGCACGATAATTCCAACGCTTGAAGTAATAATCGCCGACCTCAATTGCCTTTTGCGCTTTGTGAGGATCCCACGCGTGAAATTCCATCACGTCGCTCACGTCGCTGTTGGGATGATTCTTCGCATCATCGGGTGGCGGCGACGTGTCGATACGGGTGTCGTTGCTGGAGCTCTCCACGTCATCGGAAGAGCGCGGCGGCTGACCGGGATCTCCCTTGGGAATATCCTGGGCCCAGAGTACGGCGGAAAATGCCAGTGCCAAAAGTGCAAACCAACGGTATTTCACATTCATATTCTAGTGAAATCGCTTATAGAAGCGAAGCTCCCAGCCCCCTTATAATCAAGGCACTTTCGTACAACTTATCCGACAGGACGTGCCACCTTTCGTGGACATTCTCTTAGCCATATTCGCATTCTTGTTTGGCCTGATTTTCGGCAGCTTTCTGAATGTCTGCATTTACCGCCTGCCCCGCGGACTGTC
>PLWX01000319.1:7294-10639 GCA_003151155.1 Acidobacteriaceae bacterium | reverse complement strand
AAATAGATCACGTACTCGGAAGCGTGGCCGCGCGCGATGTCCAGGTATCGTCGCCAGCCCTCCTGCCAGCCGACGCCCTCCAGCGCCATGATCGGCACCACGAAATCTTTCGCCAGGATCGTCGCGATCGCCATCACGAAGCCAAGCACCATCATCGCGAAGAAGCCAATCGCGAGCACAATGATGGCCTGCGCATCGATATGCCAGAAGCCAATGTGATTTGGGAAGAGCATGAGCAGCGGAACGATCAGGCACGAAATCAGCAGACCCCATCCCGCCAGCGCAAGCAGAAGTTGCCACACCAGGTATCTACGTCCGGTCTCGCGCCATTTTCGCCAGCCTTCGCCAATGCGTGCGTCGCCATGCAGCACTGCGTCGAAGAGCACAAATCGCAAAGTAGAACTGATATAGAGAAAAATCAGCGTAAGCGCGATCATGAACAGGGCGAAGATGATCACCGCCGGGACAATGTGCGCCAGGGTGAACCACTCCGGATGCCACGGAAACGGCGCGTGCGTGCCGGCATGTCCCATGTTTCCCGCATGCCCCGGGAAACTCCCAGGGAAGTTGCCGTGGAACCCTTCGCCTGCAAACTCGCCAGTAAACAATCCAAGCACGGCGATCCGCAGCCAGAAAGAAAGGCGGAAGGGGCGGAACATCTGCTGCGTGGTGTGGCGAAACGCCGGTGTGACGCACTCGGTCGCGGATAGAACGGGCACGGTTCACTCCTTGGAGCGGCAGGGATTCCCGCTCACCATACTTCTGCCTGACGCGCGGGTCAAAACAATTCGCGCGGCGAATCTACTCGTACCGCAGCGCTTCCACAGGATCCAGTCGCGATGCTTTGAACGCTGGAACTAACCCGCTGGCCACGCCCGTAACTACCAGCACTGCCGTGGATAGCGCTACCGTGAAAAGCGAAATATGCAGGCGGATGTCGCCTTTACCGCTATCGTCCTCGAACAGCGGACCCAGTAACGGCAAGGTTCCTACCGCCCATGAGAGCAAGTAAGAGAACACGATGCCAATCGCGCCGCCCGCCAGCATCAGCAACATCGTTTCCGCCAGGAATTGCAGTTTGATGTGCCGTTTGCGCGCGCCCAGCGCTCGTCGCAAGCCAATCTCTCGAATGCGCTCGTCCACCGACACCAGCATGATGTTCATAACGCCCACGCCACCGATACCCAGCGTCAGCATGCCGATGAAAAGCAGCAACACCTGCAGGCCAATCGTCAGTCCATCGATGATCGGCCGGAACTCATCGCGCCCAAACATCTGGATCGCCTTGTCGTCGGTAGGTGAAAAATGCTGGCGGTCGGCTATCGCCGCGAGCACCTGTTTGCCGGCGCGTTTTTCAAATTGCGGCGCGATCGGTGAGAACACCAGCACGCTGGCGTATTTCGTGTCCCATAGATCGCCCGCTGCGGAATACGGAATGAATACCGATCGGTCATCCGAGTTGAAATAGTTGCTCAATTGCAGCTTGCGATCCATCACGCCGACCACGGTAAATCGCTGTCCCATAATCTGGACCGTCTCGCCCACCGCATCGCGTCCGCTGAAAAGCTGGGTCTTCAAAACGTTCCCGAGAAACACCACGTGTCGTCGCTCGATCTCGTCGGAAGCATTCAACCACCGACCAATCGACGCCACTTCGTTGCGCATCGTGCCGTACTCGGGGCACACCCCGCGGATCGCCGTGTTCACCAGGCGGTCGTTGAAGGTGATCGATTCAAAGCGCACGCTCTCCGGGCAGATCGTCTTCACGAACCCGGCGTTGTTTTTCACCATGTCGATATCGGCTTGCTCGAAGCGNNCCACTTCCGTAGGCGATCAGCAACGTGACGGAAGTGATTCCCCACACAATGCCCAGCATGGTCAGAAAGCTGCGGGTGCGGCTGCGGATCACCGCGTACCACGATTCGACGAATACTTCTTTCAGGATGTTCATTAGCCACCCGCCTCGAAGCGCAGCGCTTCGATTGGATCGATGCGCGCCGCTTCGCTCGCCGGATACATCGCCGCCAGCAACGCAATCACGCCGAGCAACCCTGTAGAGAGCAGGCCGGAGCCCCACGTCGGCAACAGTCCAGCGAAGAACGGAGGCATCGGCGCAAGATCGATCAGCGCACAGAATCCGAACGCGAACAGCAATCCGCCGCCTCCGCTCATGAAAACGATAATCAGCGTCTCCAGGAAGAATTGCATCATGATGCTGCGTGCCCGCGCGCCCACTGCCTTGCGAACGCCAATTTCGCGGGTCCTTTCACGTACCGCGACCAGCATCACATTCATTACGCCGATTGCGCCCAGCAACAGAGTGGTAATTCCGACGGCGCCCAGGAAATATTTCATGCCGTCCGTCATCTTCTGAAATTGCTTGGCATCCTCCACCGTATCCCAGGTGCCGGCTGCCTCCTTGTCGAGCGGATCGAAATCATAGATACGCCCGAGTGCGGCCCGAAATTCATGTTTGCAGTCCATGTGCGCTTCCAGGGAGGCGGGCACGATCAGCAAATGGTCAAGCGAGTGGGAATCATCCGGCGGTTTGTTCGGGAAGTCCTGGCGCGCGGCAGAGTACGGTACAAAAATCTTATTGACGTCGAAGCCGTCGTAGCTGGAATCCTGGTCCTTTTTCTTCATCACTCCAACCACCGTGTACGGCCGATCGGCCAGCAGGATCGTTTCGCCCAGCGGGTTGCGTCCCGGAAAGAGCTGTTTCGCCGCATCGGAGCCAAGGAACGCCACCCGTCGCGTCTGGTTCATATCGTCCCAGTCATAGAAACGGCCCTGCGCCACCGTAAGGCTGCGCACCTCCGCGAATTCCGGATACGATCCAGATACCATCAGGGAAGCATTGTTGAACTGGCTGCGGATCCGCAGGGTGTTCCCTAATTCCGGCAGAACATATTTGCAATTGGGCGAATCGGCTTTGACCTGCGATACGTCGGTGTCTTCCCAGCGAATGCGCCGTCCCGCGCGCATTCCGCCCGCTTGCATGCTGGTGCGCCCGGCAAAGACGATGATGATGTCTTTGCCCATATTTTCCATCTGCTTCTTCTGGCCGACCCGAAGTCCTTCGCCGGCCGCCACCATCAGCACGATGGAGACGACGCCCCAGCCAATGCCGAACATAGTCAGTGCGGTGCGCAGTTTATGTGCCCACAGCGTACGAAAAACGTCGGAAATTAGATCGCGAAAATCCATGAGGCCCTGGCAACAGAACTCGTTGCTCCTGCAGACTAGTACGCATGGAGCCCCGGGAAGGTTCCGAGGCAGGGCGTATATCCCAAAGTGCAGTGGATCGCGACCCGATATGGGAAGTGTGCCGCGAATTAGAACTGA
>PLWX01000319.1:0-7253 GCA_003151155.1 Acidobacteriaceae bacterium | reverse complement strand
CTACGCGGAGGCGGCGTTGGGGCCAGCCCTCGCGCCACTTCGGCCGCGTGAATCCCTGCCATCTGCCCCGTCGCAATCGATTCCACGTAGCCTTCGACGCCGGAAATCTGCCCTGCGAAGAATACGTTTGGGTGCGCCTTCATCTGCAGGCTCTCGGTCAGCAGCGTCGGGGCATTGATGTACGTGTTGCGATGAATCTGCCCATACCGCAGGAACTTCGCATTCTCCAGCCCCGGGATCAATCGCAGTACCCGCGCCTGGTCGCCGAACTTCAAGTGATTCTGGAAACCAACCAGGTTGTACGAATCCGCGCGCAAGTTCTCCTGCCGCAGTTGCACCACCGCGTATGGATAACGCCCCGTCCTAGGATCAGTCAGTCCCACTGGCTTCATCGGCCCGAAACGCAACGTGTCGCGCCCACGGCGTGCGATCTCCTCGATCGGCAGACAGCTCTCGAAGTAGTTGAGATTCTCCCAGTCCTTCGCATCCACCGAGTGCGCCTCGATCAACCCGTCGAGAAAGGTCTCGTATTCCTCTTTGTTCATTGGGCAGTTGATGTAATCGGCCGTGCCCTTGTCATAGCGCGCTGCCATGTACACCCGGCTCATGTCGATGGAATCCGCTTCGACGATTGGCGAAATCGAATCGTAGAAATATAGGTGGCTGTTCCCGCTCAGCCGTGCAATCTCCTGCGAGAGCGCTTCGGAAGTCAGCGGCCCAGTCGCGATGATCGTCAGCCCATCCTGCTCATCAATGCGGGTCACCTCTTCGCGATGAATGCGAATTCGCGGTTCGCGTTCGATCGCCGCCGTCACCTCGGCAGAAAAGACGGCGCGATCGACTGCGAGTGCGTGTCCCGCGGGGACGGCTGTCTTCTCCGCGATCTGCAGCAGCAACGAACCGCCGCGCCGCATTTCCTCTTTCAGTAGCCACGGCGCGGTGTTTTCACTCGCTGATTTCAACGAGTTCGAACACACCAGCTCAGCGAAATCGGAGGTCTGATGTGCAGGCGTCGTCCGCACCGGCCGCATCTCGTAAAGATCGACCTCAAGCCCGCGTTGCGCACATTGGTAAGCGGCCTCGCATCCCGCCAGCCCTGCGCCAATAACTTTGATTCTCAAATCGAAAACTTCCTTTCGAATCTGTCATCCTGAGCGAAGTCGCGAAGCGACGTAGTCGAAGGACCCCTGCCAACGTTAAAACTACAGGATCACCCGCTCATCTCCCACCCTTCGCGTCACCCGCTCGCGATCGAGATATTCCAGCAACGGAATCGCATACTTCCGCGAAAGTCCCGTCAACTCCTTGAATCGAGCCACGTCGATCTTCGGCGACTGCATCTTCGCCGCACCGACCTGTCTCCGCAATTCATCCAGTGCCGAACGATGAAACACCAGGTCGTCAGCCAGCTTGAAGAGCACCTTGTCGCGCAACAGCAAGGTCACCACCTGCTGCGCCCGAGTGCGATCGAGCTTCAGCCCCGCTAATACTTCCTTCAGCGCAGGCACTTTCAAGCCTGCATGAATAAAGGCTTCTTCAATCACGCGCTTCGAATCCGCTTCCTCCGACTTCATGCTGACGCCGCGTCCCGGTACCTGCACGATCTCTCCCGCGACTGCCAGCTTCTTCGCGGTCACCATGCGCCCGAGGACACCAAGAAAAACTTCAGTCTCTACGCCCGTGCGTTCGCGCAATTCTTCTTTGCTGATTCCGGCAACTAAGTGGTTCTCGTCGTGAAAGCGATTCGCCGCCGCTAACAGCGAAGCCTCGATCTGCGCCACCGCATTTGCCGCCAGCAAATTCGATTCGAACTGTACGACCCGTTTTGCCGCCACCAGTTCCTTGGCATAGCGCGCAACATTCTCTCGTGTCCACCCGGTTTCCATCACGCTGCCCGCCAAGGTCAGGCCTCGCGATCCGCGTCGGGCAATCCGCGCTTCCAGTAATTCCGCGCCACTTGTGCGTTCCATCGTGCGCAGGAATTCCACGTGTTCGCGTGCCGGCTTGCGCATCAGGGGTTCGGCGTCCAGCACCACGCCGCCACCAATCGTTACCAGAGGCGAAAACTGACGCATGATGAAGCGATCGCCGGGAAGCAATAACAACGGCCGCGCCAGCCTAAGTTGCGCATAGGCGCTACTGCCTCCTTCTACATGTGTCAGTTTCGTCGAAGGCTCTTCGCTCGATGGGTTTGCGTACAGCACAACGCTCGCCACGGTTTCCGCGGTATGGGAATGGAAATGAACCCGCACTCGATCTTTCAGAGGCGCCGCTCCAGCCAGCAGATCCAGCTTCACATCAACCCTGCGGGTCGGCAGAAATTCTCCCGCATTCGTCAACACCATGCCGCGCGCCAGGTCTTCGACTGCCACATTCGCCAGGTTCAACGCCGTGCGCTGTCCCGCGACCGCGCTCTCCGCGCTCGCGCCATGCAGTTGCACGTTGCGCACCCGGGTTCGCAGTCCCAATGGATGCACCTGCACCTCTTGCTCTTTGCGGACCGTCCCCGCGATCAACGTTCCCGTTACCACCGTCCCAAATCCTCGGATCGTAAACACGCGATCGATCGGCAGCCGCATCGCGGCTCCAGCATCTTTCGCCCGCGTTTCGCCTGCCACCGAAACCATCGCCTGCCGCAACTCCTCCAATCCCGCGCCAGTTTTTGCGCTCACCGCCAGGATTGGTGCGCTCTCAAGAAACGATCCTCGTACGAACTCTCGCGCCTCCATCCTAACCACGTCCAACGTTTCTTCGTCCACCAGGTCGGATTTCGTCAGCACTGTAATGCCGCGTTCGATGCCGAGCATCCGACAGATGTCAAAGTGCTCCCGCGTCTGCGGCTTAATCGACTCCTCCGCCGAAATAATCAACAGAACGAGGTCGATCCCGCCCACGCCCGCCAGCATGTTGCGGATAAACCGCTCGTGTCCCGGCACATCCACAAACCCGAGGCGCAGCTTTTCGCCCGACATAGCTTCCAACTCAAGATTGGCGAACCCAATGTCGATGGTGATCCCACGCCGCTTTTCTTCCGCCAGGCGGTCCGTATCGATACCCGTCAATGCGCGCACCAGCGCGGTNNAAAGGACGAACCACAGAGGACACAGAGTTGCACAGAGGAATTAGAAAACCTGGAAACAATACGCCGATTCCGAGCGCAAACTTCAACCCTCAATCCCCGCCCCTAAGCCCTCCCTGAACCTCTGCGTCCTCTGTGGTTAGCTTTTCGGTTTTCCCCATAACCGTTCGTAATAGCCGCCATCACAATTTCAAGGGCCGGAACTGGTTTCGCCCTGCTCCCCGCCGTGAGAAAATAAAGGTTCCTCGATTGAAACTCATGACAGCCGATTCGCAAAAGCAGTCCGCCATTACTCCCGAAATTATCCGTGAACACGGTTTCACCCCCGAAGAATATCAACGCATCCTGAAGTGGCAGGGCCGCGAGCCCTCTATGACCGAGCTTGGCATTTATAGCGTGATGTGGAGCGAACACTGCTCCTACAAATCTTCGCGCGTCCACTTGAAGCGGCTGCCCACTCGCAGCAAACTAGTCGTGCAGGGCCCCGGCGAAAACGCGGGCATCATCGACATCGGCGACGGCTGGGCCTGCGCCTTCAAAATCGAGTCGCACAACCACCCGAGTTTCATCGAGCCATTCCAGGGCGCCACCACCGGCGTAGGTGGAATCCTGCGTGACATCTTTACCATGGGCGCGCGTCCTTTCGCTGTCATGGACTCCCTCCGCTTCGGCCCCATCACGCCCGACGGCAAGACCGAGCCCGCCACCATCCATCGCAATCACTCGATCCTCGAAGGCGTCGTCGGCGGTGTTGCGAGTTACGGCAATTGCTTCGGTGTCCCGAATCTTGGCGGAGAAGTAAAGTTCGAGCCCTGCTATAACGGCAATCCGTTGGTGAACGCCTTTGCCCTCGGCCTCGTCCGTCGCGACGAGATCTTCTACGCGAAGGCCTCCGGTGTTGGCAATCCCGTCATCTACGTCGGCTCCAAGACCGGCCGCGACGGCATTCACGGCGCGACCATGGCCAGCGAAGAATTCAGCGAAGGTTCCGAAGCCAAGCGTCCCAATGTCCAGGTCGGTGATCCCTTCCTCGAAAAGCTTTTGCTGGAAGCTTGTCTCGAAGCCATGCAGACCGGCGCGATCCTTGGCATTCAGGACATGGGCGCCGCCGGCCTCACCTGCTCCACCTGCGAAATGGGCGCCCGCGGCGGCGTCGGCGTCGAGATCGAGCTCGACCACGTCCCCCAGCGCGAAACCGGCATGACCGCCTACGAGATCATGCTCAGCGAATCGCAGGAGCGCATGCTGCTCGTCGCCGAAAAGGGTCGCGAATCCGAAGTCTTCGAGGTCTTCAAAAAGTGGGGCCTCGACGCCGTCACCGTCGGCCAGGTCATCGGCGATAGCAAGATGCGCGTTCTCCACCACGGCAAAGTCGTCGCCGAGATTCCCAACGAAGCGCTCACCGACGACGCCCCTCTCTATCACCGCCCCATGGAAAAGTGGGAGAGCCCGTTGCCGAGAACGAAACCTGCGAACATCACCTTCGGCAAGAAGACCAACCTCACCGACGACTTCCACAAGCTGCTCGCCTCTCCGAACATCTGCAGCAAGAAGTGGGTCTATGAACAATACGACTCCATGGTGCAGACCAACACCGTGGAAGGCCCCGGCCTCGAAGCCGGCGTCATCCGCGTGAAGGGCACGAACCGTGGACTCGCGATGGCACTCGATGGCAACAGCCGCTGGTGTTATCTCAATCCCAAACTCGGTGCCATGCACGCCGTAGCCGAAGCCTGCCGCAACGTCGCCTGCTCCGGCGCAAAACCTCTCGCCGCGACGAACTGCCTGAACTTCGGCAACCCCGAGAAGCCGCCGATCATGCAGCAGTTTTCGGAGACCATTGATGGCATCACCGAGGCCTGCGAAAAGCTCGCTACGCCAATCACCGGTGGCAATGTCAGCTTCTACAACGAGACCCTCGGCGAGGGCATCTACCCCACCCCCGTCATGGGCATCGTCGGCATCCTCGAAGATGTCCACAAAGCCGTGCAGCCCAACTATCGCTCCGCCGGCAAAACATTGGTCCTGATGTCCGGTGCGCCAGAACAGTTGCCTGCCGAGCTCGAAGCCAGCTTCGGCTCCAGCGAATACGCGAAGGAGCTCCTGGAGTCCGTCTGGGGCACCCCGCCTGCGCTCGATATCGACAAAGAAGCGGCGCTGCACAAAGCCCTGGCCGAATTAGCCGACGCAAAGCTGCTCGACTCCGCCAAGGACATCTCCGAAGGCGGCATCGCTACGACCATCGCCGAAGCCGGTTTTGCCCGAAACATCGGTGCAACTATTGACCTTAGCTCCAATGGATCGCCCTGCGAGCTAGCGCTTTTCGGCGAAACTGCTACGCAAGTGGTCATTTCTTGCGTCGAAAGTAATCTCGAAGCAATCCAACAAGTAGCCGTAAAATACGGCCTCCAGGCACAAGTTATCGGCAAAACGGCTTCCGACAAACTGGAGATCCGGGTCGACAACAAAACGGTCATCAGTGTTCCCGTCGTTTCGCTGCGTAAGTCCTGGGAACAGGCGCTGAAGAAAGCGTTGCACGTAGAGACCCCCGAGCACCTGGTGCCCGAGGTTTTGCAAAAGAGTTAGGGTCAAAATCTGGGTGCCCCATCCTTGTCGCGCAGCGACAGGGTAGGTCTCTAGCAGCAAGCGCCAAGACGATTTTCCGCTTTTGCCTTTTTTGCTTTTGACTTGAGGTGGCGGACGGCTTCAGCCGTCCGATTTGCGGGTAGCAGGAAAAGGGCTTCAGCCCCTGGGGGTTCAAGGATGATCGAAGAACCGGAAGACCTGTTCGACAAGCTTCACGAAGAGTGCGGCGTAGTCGCCATCTACAATCATCCCGAAGCCTCTAAGCTCGCCTACCTCTCTCTCTACGCGCTGCAGCATCGCGGACAGGAATCCGCCGGCATCGCTGCCGCCGACGGCATCCACATCCATCGCCACAAGGCCATGGGTCTCGTCTCCGATATTTTCACCGCCGACGTCCTCGCCCGCCTGCCCGGAAAGCTCGCCATCGGCCACACCCGCTACTCCACCACCGGAGACTCCGCGCTCCTCAACGCGCAGCCCATCTCCGTCGAGTGCAACAAGGGACGCATCGCCCTCGCTCACAACGGCAACCTCGTCAACGCCCAGGAAATTCGCGCCAAGTTCGAAGCGCAAGGCTCCATCTTCCAGACCACCAGTGATACCGAGGTCGTCGTCCACCTCATCGCGCAATCCCGCGAACAGACTTTAGAAGACGCCGTCGCCGACGCCCTCCGCCGCATCGAAGGCGCATTCTCCCTGGTGATGACCACCCCCGACCGCATCTTCGCTGCTCGCGACGCCCGCGGCTTCCGTCCGTTGTGCATGGGGCGCATCCCCGCCTCCGACGGTCGCCCCGAGTCCGTCGTCTTCGCCTCCGAGACCTGCGCCTTCGACCTCATCGGCGCCCACTACGAGCGCGACGTCAAGCCCGGCGAAATGGTCGTGGTCGGTCCCGAAGGCATTCATTCGCGCTTCTATGCGCCGGCGCTCGAGCAATCGAGCTGCATCTTCGAGCACGTCTATTTCTCGCGTCCCGATAGCTACGTCTTCGGACGCTCGGTACAGGCCAGTCGCGACGCCATGGGGCGCCAGCTTGCCGTTGAGTCGCATGTCCCCGCCGACATCGTTGTCCCTGTCCCTGACTCCGGCGTGACCGCCGCCATGGGATATGCCCGCGAGAGCGGCATTCCCGTGCAGTTCGGACTCATCCGCAACCACTACGTCGGCCGCACTTTCATCGAGCCCGAACAGCGCGTCCGCGACTTCGGCGTGAAGCTCAAGCTCAACCCGGTGCGTGCCCTGCTCGAAGGCAAGCGCGTCATCCTGATTGACGATTCCATCGTGCGCGGCACCACCAGCAAGAAGATCGTCCGCATGATCCGCGATGCAGGCGCTGCCGAAGTCCACATGCGCATCTCCTGTCCGCCGACCATCAGCCCCTGTTTCTACGGTGTCGATACTCCGTCGAAGAAGCAGCTCATCGCCGCCAACATGACCGTCGACCAGATCCGCGACTACATCGGCGCCGATACTCTGGCCTACCTTTCGCTGGCCGGCCTGAAGAAAGCCGCAGGCGACGGCGAGAAGACCAGCTACTGTTCCGCCTGCTACACCGGCAAATACCCCACCAACTTCGTAGACATTCACA
>PLWX01000239.1:2967-3406 GCA_003151155.1 Acidobacteriaceae bacterium | reverse complement strand
TGTTGAGTGGCGAACCGAAGAAGAAAGGCCACCGCTGATGAAGCAGGGTGTCCTGTCCACGAGGGTATTGACCGTCGATCAGCACCCCGAGACGCAACTTCCTGATCTCCGCAGTCTGGCCGCGCAGCGCGGCTTCGAGATCGTCTTCGAGTACACCGACGAGGTCAGTGGAGCGAAGCAGAAGCGTCCTGGCCTCGATCAGCTCCTGGCCGATGCCCGCCGCGGCAAGTTCGATGTCGTTCTGTGCTGGGCCTTCGATCGCATCGCCCGCTCGGTCCGTCACTTCCTCGAAGTTCTCGACGAGCTTAACCATCTCAACCTTGAGTTCGCGTCGTTCCGGAAGAATGTCGACAGCGGCGAACCGTTAGGCAGGGCCATGATCGTCATCATAGGAGCTGTCGCCGAACTCGAACGCATATGCGCGCCAGTGCAAAACTAG
>PLWX01000239.1:0-2924 GCA_003151155.1 Acidobacteriaceae bacterium | reverse complement strand
CAGCGACAGCAGCCGATCAAGCGACTGAAGAACGACTATCGGTATCACTTCATTTTGAAGTCGAAGTCGCGCGAGCGGCTGAACACGGTGTTGCGCGAGATGATCACACACGCGGTGCAGAACAAGATTCCCCGGACCGCGGTGATCGTGGATGTGGATGCGCTGAGTTTGATGTAGGGTATGAACAAATCGGCGCCGCCATTGGTTGAAGGCACAACCTGTACNNTCACTTTCGGTGGCTCGTTGGTTTGTTAGCGCTTGCCACGCTGCTCGCGTCCGTTGCGCTAAGAGCGGAAGAGGTTCCGGTGCGCTACAAGGAAGGCACGGTCCACGGATTTCTCGCGCTGCGAACGGTGGAAGGAAAGCTGCTCGCTTCCGGGGATCTGATACAGACCATTCACGGCGACCGGCTGGTTTGTGAAGCCGTGTTTCATTTCCAGGATGGCTCGCTGGATGATGAAGTCACCGAGTTTTCACAACGAACCCACTTCCGCCTGCTCAAGTACCATCACGTGCAGAAGGGCCCAGCGTTTCCGCATCCGATGGACGTTGCGATCGATGCTAGAAGCGGGAATGTCGAAGTCCGATACACGGAAGATGGAAAAGATAGGGTGGAGAAGCAATATCTCGGCCTGCCGCCGGACTTGGCAAACGGACTGATGCTCATAATTCTGAAGAACGTCCGGCCCGACGCGCCGGACTTCAAACTCTCGTACCTGGCAGCCACACCCAAGCCGAGGTTGGTGAAACTCGCGATTACCTCCCATGGCGAAGAGACGTTCACGACCGCAGGTGCAACGCAGCGGGCCACACATTACGTGGTGAAGGTGGAGCTTGGCGGCATCGCTGGAGTGGTGGTGCCGCTCATCGGCAAGCAGCCGCAAGACGTGCACGTTTGGATTCTTGGCGGGAAGGCCCCTGCATTCGTAAAGATGGAGGGACCGTTCTACCCGGAAGCTCCGATGTGGAGAGTTGAGTTGATGAGCCCATCGTGGAAGCAATCGGAGTAAATATGTATGGTCCGCCGCCTTTGTCGCAAGCGAAAAATGATGGTGACGTGTTGGTCTGCGCAAATGTATACGGCCTTTGTTGGAGAGTTTCTCCTGGCCATGATGGAATGCGCTGCGCTCTCGTCCTTCTTAAATAGTCAGTCTTGTGAAGACTTTTTTACTCCACAGGTTTGGAGAGCACCGGGTTTGACCGTTGAGTCATCTCATTGTTCGCCAGCAGACCTGGCAGGAAATCATAATTCCGTAGTCGTCGTCGCTGGGTTGCGAATGTGGAAATCGCGCGTGCGATTTCCAAGCCTGGCATAAGGCCACGCGTCGTTTGCAGGCCAGTCAGGCCGTTGCCGGGCCAATCAACGCCAGGGGCCGATACACCTCGTTATTTGCCAGTACGGCCCAGGCGATGCGAGCCAGTTTATTGGCCAGCGCGACGACGGCGACGTTGGGGTGGGTGCGGGCCGACAGTTGCGCCAGCCACGCCCTCAGGCCAGAGGTCTGCTTGGCCCGTTGTTGTAGGACGGCGCGTGCGCCATGAATGAACAATGTTCGCAAGTAGGTGTTCCCTCGTTTGCTGATTCCGAGCAGCTTTTGCTTGCCTCCAGTTGAGTGTTCGCGTGGAACAATACCCATCCAGGCCGCAAACTCCCGCCCTTTATGGAAGGCCGCTCCGTTTCCGATCGCAGCGATGAGTGCGGTTGAGGTAACTGGCCCGATGCCTGGAATCGCGAGAAGGCGTTGACAGGCTGCACTCTCACGGGCGGTCTTGTTGAGCACGACATCGGCCTCATCGATCCGAGCCGCTATCTGATCGAGTTCCAGTTTCAACTGCGCCAGCAGTGTTCGCAATGCATATGACAGCGTCGCAGTGGCGTCTTCAAGGATGCCGGGCAAAGCAGCATCCACATACCGCCGCCCTTTTCGCAGAGTGATACCACGTTCGAGCAGTAATCCGCGAATCTGATTAACGATGGCCGTGCGACGCATCACCCAGCGTTCGCGTACTCGATGTAGCGATTGCATATCCAACTGATCATCGGTCTTAATCGGCACAAAGCGCATGGTCGGGCGTGCGACTGCCTCCGCAATGGCTTCGGCATCGATGAAGTCGCTCTTGTTCGTCTTTACGTACGGCTTCACATACTGAGCTGGCATCAATCGTACTTCGTGCCCCTGCTCGCGCAGTGCCCGGCCCAGGAAATGTGCACCGCCGCAGGCTTCCATGCCGATCAGCTCGACGTGCAGGTTTGCGGTGTAATGCAGCAGCTGCTTTCGAGAGAACTTCTTGCGCACCACAACTTCGCCGCGCAGATTAAGACCAACCAGATGAAAAACTGTCTTGCCAAGATCAATGCCGATCGTGTGTAGTTTCATGGACGCTCCTCCGTACGCTTCTTATACCTCAGCTGCCGGCTGGGTAAAGGCGGCGGACCATCCCATTAAATTAGTCTCTCTTACTAAGAGAACAGCGGCCCCCAAATCGCATTCCTCGGGATCAAAACAAGTGAGTGGTGTGGAGATGGGGGAAGTGTTGTGGGCCAACCGCGCGAAAAGGACGGGGCACCCGCCGTGTTTCACGCGTTGTTACTCGACGATGTTGAAGGGGCTTCCCATCTCCGGTGCGCGATTCATCATTGGCAGGGACGGCAAAGATAGTTCGGGCAGAGGGGTCCATGCGGGCGCGTTGAGCTCGGGCATGGGTTTCGCCTGGAAGAGTTTGCGGCATTGCCGGGCGATCCAGCGGGCGGAACGTTTTGCCTTTTTGCGTCGTGCGCTGTCGGTGGAAATGCCGGTCCCGGCATACATCTGTCGATACAGCTTCGAGAGAAAGATAAAACCCAGCCGGGCGCGGACCGTCGGCGTGCATCGCGAGCGCTTCCAGATGGCGCCGAAGGTATAGAAGCGGTCCCACACGCCTTG
>PLWX01000006.1:2338-2850 GCA_003151155.1 Acidobacteriaceae bacterium | reverse complement strand
CCAGGTAAACGAACAGGGCCACCGCAGTCAAACCGGCAATGATGTAATCCATCGCTTTCCTCCTAGAGCTTGTCGCAGGCTTTCGTAAAAGCCCAGCAGACAAGCAAGAACACACAAGCTATTCCGATGTAAAACAGATCGAGCATGGGTTTACTCCGTTTCCGTGAGAATCACTTCGTGACCGGCGCGACGCAGCGTCCGCGCCAAACGTTTTTCGGCTGTCGGCCACCATCGTTTGGGACCACCGACGACGACGAGCGAGTGGGGACTCAGCACGGCGGTCAGCGTCTCCAGTCGATCGCGACACAGGTATATCTGGACGGTCGTTTCTACGGGACTCTGGCCCGCGATTACGCGAAAGCGCTTCTCGTTCCAGTCCAGCAGGACGGGCGGACTGGTGAGCGGGAGGGGATACGGAACGACCTGCGGGACCACTAGGGTGATGCGACCGCTCAGGCGATTCGCCAAGGCGCCAGCTTTCTTCAGTGCTGCCAATGTTGACTGGACCGACG
>PLWX01000006.1:1585-2276 GCA_003151155.1 Acidobacteriaceae bacterium | reverse complement strand
TGGGGGGTGAGAACCGACTCAGGGTTGCACGGCAACCGTTGCGCAGTATACGTGGGCTCCTTGTTTCCTTTTCGGGTCAATGCGATGGGCTGTACGGAGACGACAGCGTTGGCAGTGACCGTCGGTTGCCCTTTTTGGCCTGCAACACTTCCTGACACGCCAGAGTTGCCGACTCGACGGGCCGGTCACATCATTCCGGTTCAGGCCGGGCGCGAAAGCGGTAGCCAACCCATGGTTCGGTGATGATGTACTCGGGCTGCTCCGGATTTGGCTCGATCTTCTTGCGGAGGCTGGCGATCAAGACGCGAAGGTACTCGACCTCGTCACCGTAGTCAGGTCCCCATATTGCCTGCAGGAGTTCCCGATGGGGCACTGCCTGATTCGCGTGTTGCGTCAGATATCGAAGAAGGTCGAGTTCCTTCGGCGTGAGATGGAAGCTCGCGTCACCGTTCGTCACCGTCCGCGCGGCAAAGTCGANNCACAAGGCTGCCAGCGCGAATCCTTTCCTGCGATGACTGTGGCGCAGCGGGCACTCGCCGGAGCGAAGCACGTATGCGGGCCAGAAGCTCAGGAGTGCTGAACGGTTTCACCACAAAATCGTCGGCGCCCGCGTCCAGCGCCTCGACCTTATCTTTCTCGGTGTTCCGGACCGTGAGCATGATGATGGCGATGTTCGTGTCTTCTCGCATCA
>PLWX01000006.1:0-1516 GCA_003151155.1 Acidobacteriaceae bacterium | reverse complement strand
TCAGATCTCCATTATGAGCACGGGCGATGCCATGGGCGATACTGAGGCCGAGGCCAGAACCCGGCATTTGTTTCTTGACGGAAGGACTTCTGTAGAGTCTTTCAAAGACGCGGGCCTGCTCGGCCGGCGGAATCCCCTTACCTTGATTGGTGACGTCCACCGTCATCATGCCATCGCCATCCCGGATCTGGACAGTCACCGGTGTCCCTGGAGCCGAATACTTTAGAGCATTGTCGAGAAGCTGCTTGATCGCGAGCTTCACCAATCGCTGATCGACGGCGATTGCAGGCTGTTTTCCATCGCAGGCCACCTCAATCGGTCGACCGTCGATTTCTTTGTGCATTGAGGCGATCACGTCTCCAACAAGCTCGCCGAGGTTGGAGCGTTCCAGATTAACTTCAATATTCGCGGTGTCGAGCCGCGCCATTTCCACCGCATCGTTGATGAGATCACGCAAATGCACCGCTTCCTCATCGGCGATCCGGAGCAGTTCCATCCTGGTATCGAGAGGCTGATCAGGCACGGACAGGAGTGACGTTGTCGCAGCCATGATCGACGTCAGCGGTGTCTTGAACTCGTGCGACATGGCATCAATGAGCGTCGTTCGCAACTGCTCGCTTTGCTGTGCGGCTTCGATCTGTTGGGCGAGTTCCTGTGCCCTTGCGCGCTCCAGTCCGATGGCAACAAGGTTGGCGATTCCTAGCAGCACNNTGCGATTCCGTTGCGCATCGGAGAATGACGTCCCATGCAAGGCCGCATCGCGAAGCTGGTCGTCTAGACCCTCGAAGTCCGATGGACCTGCTCGAAAGAACTCTCCCGTGCGACGCTCATACAGGACCGCTGCGCTCAGTTGGAAGAGCTCTGCCAGTTTCACGGCCAGTTGCTTTGCGAATGGCTCGCCAGTGTCGATCAGGAGAATCGCACGGCTAAACGTGTACAAACGCTCAACATCCTGCTGCCGCTCAATCGCGTCGAGGGCCTGCCGTTTGGCTTCCGTGGACAGGCGGCTTGCTATCAGGGAGGTTGTCAGAAAGCTGAAAAGCGCAACCCAGTTCTGCGGGTCGGCGATCGTGAGCGTTCCGACCGGCGGGAGAAAGAAGAAGTTGAAGCTCAGCGTAGCCGCAACTGAGGCAAGCGCTGATTCAACAAAGCCCCATGTGCTCGCAATCAGCAGAACGAGCACGAGGTATGCAAATCCCACCGTGGTCGCGTTAACTGGAATCAGGTTGTGCGCCGTGTACGTGACGACTGCCACACCAGCGAGCGACAAGAGCAAGCGCAGTGCCATGCGAGCCAATGTTTTGCGTCACCTCTGGTTGATATTCTAGACGATTGCGATCCGATTGGCGGCCCGCGCGTAGCTTGTGGCTAGCCTGCGGCGGTTTGAAAAAAGTCGGCTCACCGTCTAATCTACAGCTACGAGATCGTGGTGAAGCTCGCCAGCGCGGCCCGACGAGCGCGCACCTCTCTCAATTCCTCTTCGCCGAGCTTTTCGGCGCAGCCTGCCACTATCCGC
>PLWX01000007.1 GCA_003151155.1 Acidobacteriaceae bacterium | reverse complement strand
CTTCACATTTTGGCGAAGTACAACTGACGAGACAGGCGTGATTCGTTCTATCAAAGTTGGGAGTGTTGGCGGCGAAAAGTTCTAAGGCTAATTGAGAGACACTCTTTTGAAGTATTATATTTCGCATGAACACCGGTACTCTTTCCAAGCCGATCGTCGTCCTGTCTTTCATCTTGTCTCTCGAGGCAGCCTTTCCACTGCCGCTGTGGGCAGCGGAGAGAACCACAGTTTCATTGAACGGGACATGGGACATCGAGGATTCAAGAGATGCCGAAGCGATCCCGGTCGTCTGGAACCACAAGGTTCCGGTACCGGGCCTCGCGCACTCCGCCCAGCCCGCCTTCCCGCAGGTAGACGAGTTCGATAGCAGGATGGGGATTCAAAACCGGGTCGGTGAGGGAAAACTTCCCACGAGCGCCATCGTCTATAACGCGGGCGCATCGCGACAAGACCGCAACTGGTTTTGGTACCGCCGCACGTTCGACGTCTCCGCGACGAGTGGTGTGGCTATTCTCCGAATCAACAAAGCACAGTTTGGGGCAGCGGTTTGGCTCAATGGTGTAAAGATCGGCGACCATTTGCCATGTTTCACCGCCGCCGTATTCGACGTTAGCAACGCCATCCGGCGGGGCCGGAACGAATTGATCGTGCGTGTCGGCGCGCACCCCGGAGTGCTGCCGCCCGCGGTTTCCGGGGGCACGGATTTCGAAAAGAGCCGCTGGACCCCCGGCATTTATGACAATGTTTCTCTGGCGCTCAGCGAGAATCCCGCGATCGAGAGCGTCCAGGTAGCACCGAGGATTGCAGACAGCTCCATCGTCGTGCAGACATCCCTGCGCAATTTCGGAAAGAACCCAGTGTCGTTCAACCTCACGCAGCGGGTGCATGCCTGGAAGGAGAGCGCCGTGGTGGCAACTTCCGCGGCCCAGCGTTTCACCCTCGCGCCCGGCGAAACCAAAGTGGTTCTCCAGACCGTGTCCATAGCTGGGGCGCGCTTGTGGTCTCCTGAAACTCCGAACCTTTATGCACTTGAGACCAGTACCGGCGGGGACACTGCCATTACTCGTTTCGGCATGCGGGAGTTTCGCTTCGATACCGCCACCAAACGGGCCTATCTTAACGGCCGTGTCTACTTCATGCGCGGCTCCAACATCACGCTCCACCGGTTTTTTGAAGATCCACTATCGGGCGCTTTGCCATGGGATGAGGCGTGGGTGCGCAAACTGCTCGTCGAAATCCCCCACGAGATGCATTGGAACAGCTTTCGGTTCTGCATCGGTCCCGTCCCGGATCAATGGCTCGAGATCGCTGACGAAGCAGGTCTCCTGATTCAGAATGAATACTTCGTCTGGACAGGTCATGACTGGCACGGTCCCGAAAACCAGGTCCATTTCAATCCCGATCAGATGATCCGCGAGTACACCGAATGGATGCGGGACAACTGGAATCATCCGAGCGTCGTCATCTGGGATGCGAATAACGAGACGTGGGACGCTACGTTCGGAGAGAAGATCATCCCCGCAGTTCGGGGTCTCGATTTGTCAAACCGCCCTTGGGAAAACAGCTACAACCCGCCCGAGGGTCAGGACGACCCCGTGGAAGATCACCCTTACGAGTACCAGGTCATGGCGGATGGTGGTTCGCCGTTCAGCATGACGACGCTTGAAACGCCGGGTGGCATGTCTCCTGGTGCGCCGACGGGACACGCACTGATCCTAAACGAATACGGCTGGCTCTGGTTGAATCGAGACGGCACCCCCACCGAACTCACCAAGCGTCTCTATCCGGCGCTGCTTGGCAAGGATTCGACTGCGCAACAAAGGCTCGCCCTTAACGCCTATCTGCTTGCGGGCCTCACGGAATACTGGCGCGCGTACCGCCAGTACGCCGCGGTGCTCCACTTTGTCTATCTCACGAGTAGCCATCCCGCGGGCTATACGTCGGACCACTTCCGCGACGTGAGGAAACTCGAACTTCATCCCGAATTCCGCGACTACATGAGCAATGCATTTGCACCGGTGGGAATTTACCTTAGCTTTTGGCGGCCGACAATCGAGGCTGCAAGTGTGCAGTCGCTGCCGGTGATGCTGGTTAACGACGAGGATCGAGAAGTCGAGGGTACGCTTACTCTGGCACTCGAGACTGCCAAAGGCGAACGAGTTGCAACTCAAACGGCAAAGTTTAAAATCGCGCCACTCGGTCAGCAGACCAGTTACAACGATTTCAAGTTCCCGCGAACTACTGGCGACTTCCTATTGCGGGCGATCATCGAGTACAGGAGAAATGACGGAGGCGTGTCCACCCAAAGCCGCCGCTACGTCAAGCTCGTCGAGCCTGAAAGAAAATGAGTAGGCGGTCAAACTACGACAAGTTTCCCTCCATTCGAGTTCCAGTTGGCCCGGAATGTGTATGGCAGGGCTGGCGAGACATTCTCTTGCGCATCGGGGGCGAAATTTCACGCGGCGCGCGGTGCATCTCCGTGGAAATCTACCCCGGCGTCTTCGAACCAGAGGTGCTGGCAGCGTTCGTCGACGGGCTTCATCCAGCGCATGTATTCCGTACCAGCCATTGTTGGAAGACTCCCGCGGAAATCGATACGCTGGTCAAGGACGATGTGACCGACGATCCGGTATTCGGCCGGATGAGCCGCCTCAC
>PLWX01000062.1 GCA_003151155.1 Acidobacteriaceae bacterium | reverse complement strand
GCACCGTGGGCGCGGGTACGATCAGCGAGATCATCGCGTAGAAGCTTTGAGGTAGGAGGCGGCTTCAGCCGCCTCGTATCTCGATTTGTAAAAGGGGCTTTAGCCCCTGTGGTACTTCGAAGAGAAATCTTCGATATCCGGGCTCGGACCCGGACAAGGCTTGGCGAGAGCCAGGCAATCTAAAAAGGAGTTTCACCAAATGCCCCGCGAAATCGTTCAACTCCAGTGTGGAGATTGCAAGGACAAAAACTACTCCACCACCAAGAACAAGAAGACGACCACTGGCCGCCTCGAGTTCGCCAAGTTTTGCCGCAAGTGCCGCAAGCACACTGCTCATAAAGAAGTGAAGTGATCGCGTTTCGCGGGCGTTTGAGTCCGCGGCGATCATCCCGAGCGTAGTCGAGGGATCTTTTGATGTTCTACAGGGGCGTAAGCTCAACGGCTAAACTGTCGGTCTCCAAAACCGAACTTGGGGGTTCGAATCCCTCCGCCCCTGCCAGATTTTGATTTAGCACAGCTCACGCGAGCTGCGAAGCGAACGAGAAGGATTTATGGCGAAGGCAGTTGTGGCAGCAGACGAAAGCAATCTGAGCAGCAGGATGAAGAGCTTTCCGCAGCGCACCAAATCGTTCTATAACGACGTGCGCACGGAAATGAAGAAGGTCAGCACACCGTCGCGGAAAGAAGTGCAGTCCACGACCGTGGTGGTGATCATCACCGTCTTCATCTTCGGCCTGTATTTCTGGATGGTCGATAACGCGATCGGTAAGGGCATCGATTACATGTTCACGTACTTCAAGCATCACTAAACCGCATGCCGGTAGAGGATATGGAAGAGAACAAGGAAAACCCGGAAGGCCAGCCGTCGGAGATGGAAGCGCCTCCGCAGAACCCGAACATGAAGTGGTACATCATCCACAGCTATTCGGGCTTCGAGCGCAAGGTGAAAGAGTCTCTGGAGTCGCGCATCCACGCCTTCGCCCTCGAGGGTAAGATCGGGCGCGTGCTCATTCCGACCGAGTCGGTCACCGAGGTGCGTGGCGGCAAGAAGTACACCAGCGAGCGCATGTTCTATCCCGGCTACGTGCTGGTTGAAATGGATATGGACGATAACGTCTGGCACGTCGTGAAATCGACGCCGCGCGTTACCGGATTCGTCGGCACCGGCCAGCAGCCTACGCCGCTCTCCGACGAAGAAGTGCAGCAGATCGTCTATCGCGTCGCTGACAGCCGCGAGAAGCCGAAGCTTAAGGTCAAGTTCGAAAAGAACGAGTCGGTTCGTATCAGCGAAGGTCCGTTCGCCACCTTCCAGGGAGTTGTGGACGAGGTGAACGAAGACAAGGAGACGTTGAAGGTCATGGTCACGATCTTCGGCCGCTCCACGCCGGTAGAACTCGAGTTCGGGCAAGTAGAAAAGGTCATCACCTAGCTGTGAGGTAGCAGCCGGACTCTATCGGCTGATTGCAGGACCAGAATTTATGGGGGCTTTAGCCCCTGAGGTACAAGGATCATGGCAAAGAAAATTACAGGATCAGTCAAGCTGCAGATCGCCGCGGGCAAAGCGACGCCGGCACCTCCGGTCGGCCCGGCCCTCGGCCAGGCGCAGATCAACATCATGGAGTTCTGCAAGCAGTTCAACGCGAAGACCGCGGGCAAGGACCTTGAAGGGTTCACCATCCCGGTCGTCATCACCGTGTACAGCGATCGCAGCTTTACCTTCGTCACCAAGACTCCTCCGGCGTCGGATCTTCTTCGCAAGGCCGCCGGTGTAGCCAAGGGTTCCGGCACGCCGAACAAGGACAAGGTCGGCAAGATCACTGAAAAGCAGGTGCAGGAGATCGCCAAGCAGAAGATGCCCGATCTCAACGCCGCCACGGTAGAGTCGGCGATCAACAGCATCAAAGGCACCGCCCGCTCGATGGGCATCGACATCGTCCCGTAGAAGGGTAGATCCGGGTTTGCTCGGATGCCTTTGATGTGAGGTAGCCGGCAGCTTTAGCTGCCGGAATGTCGGATTAAGTTTAGGGGCTTTAGCCCCTGAGGTAGTCGCAATACCACGGCTCTCCGGTTCAACGGTGAGCGGTGGGAGACAAGGAGCAACATGGCAAAGCCAGGTAAGAAAATCGAAGCGGCGCGCAAGCAAGTCGAAGTGCGTCCGTATGCTCTGCAAGAGGCTGTGCCTCTTCTGCAGAAGGTGAAGTTCACCAAGTTCGACGAAACCGTCGACTTGACGCTTCGTTTGGGCGTCGACCCGAAGCACGCCGACCAGATGGTCCGCGGCACGGTCGTCCTGCCCCACGGCCTTGGTAAGACCAAGAAAGTTCTGGTCATCGCCAACGGCGAAAAGCAGCGAGAAGCGGAAGCCGCCGGCGCCGACTATGTTGGTGGCGAAGACATGGTGAAGAAGATCGCGGAAGAGAACTGGACCGATTACGACGCGGTCATCTCGACCCCCGACATGATGCGTTCCGTCGGTAAGCTCGGCAAGGTGCTCGGTCCTCGTGGCCTGATGCCGAACCCGAAGACCGGAACCGTCACCACGGATGTCGCCAACGCCGTCCGCGAAGTGAAGGCCGGTAAGGTGGAATTCCGTACCGACAAAACCGGACTGGTGCACTGCCCGGTAGGAAAGATTTCGTTCACGCCCGACAAGCTGGTCGATAACGCCTCTACGGTCATCACGAGCGTGGTGAAGGCCAAGCCGGCGGCGGCAAAGGGCAAGTACATCAAGGGTTGCTACCTGAGCTCGACGATGGGCCCCGGGATATCGATTGACACGACTGCCCTCGAGGCAGCGTCGAAGAGCTAGTCGAGCGCAAAGGATTGAATCATGGCAGTCACAAAAGCTAAAAAGATTGAAGTCACCGACAAGCTGACCGCAGACTTTAAGACGGCAAGCCACGCCATCGTGGGCACCTTCAACAAGCTGACGGTTGAAAAGGATTACGAGCTTCGCAAGGCGGTTCGTGGCGCGGGCGCGAAGTACTCGGTCGTGAAGAACACGCTGGCCGAGCGCGCTGCCAGGGGCACCAAGATCGAAGAAGCGGTGAAGAACCTCTCCGGCGTTACCTCGATCGCCTTTACCTCCGGCGATCCGGTCCAGCTGGCGAAGGTCCTCAGCAAGTACGCCAAAGACAACCCGGAGTACGAGTTCAAGGCAGGCGTAGTCGATGGCAAGGCGATCAAGATCTCCGAGATCAACGCCCTCGCCAGCCTGCCCTCGAAGGAAGAGATTTACTCGAAGCTGCTGTTCCTCATCAATGCTCCGGCACAGCGTTTGGTCACGGTGATGAACGCCGTCGGTCGCGATATCGCGGTCGTCATCAACCAGGGCGTCGAAAAGCAAAAGTTTTCGGGCGGAGCAGCACCTGCCCAGGGCGGCGAAGCAGCCGCTCAGTAAGTTCGGAGTCGCGCAAGCGGTTCCAAAGGATTTCCGTTATCTGTTGTGAGGGCATGTCTAGATCGCCGGCTTTGTCTGGGCTGGTGCAGAGGTTGGGCTTAGGTAACGCGGGGATCGCGTAACCGCCACCCGGAAGACCTCGGGCTTTGAACTCGCGGGGAATAACGAAATCGCAACATATAACGAAAACGAATTGGAGATGCGGAAATGGCAGATTTGGCGCAGTTGGAAGAAGCAATCGTAGGGTTGACGCTGCTGGATGCGGCGCAGCTCGTAAAGAAGCTGGAAGAGCGTCTCGGCGTGTCGGCCGCGGCAGCTGCTCCGGTGGCGGCAGCGGGTGGTGGAGCGGCTGCGGCAGCTCCGGCGGAAGAGAAGACGGAATTCACCGTCGTCCTGACCGCTGCCGGCGCCAACAAGATCAACGTGATTAAGGCAGTTCGCGAAGTCACCAGCCTCGGCCTGAAAGAAGCCAAGGACCTGGTCGACGGAGCCCCCAAGACCGTGAAGGAAGGCGTGACGAAGGACGAAGCCGCGACCATCCAGAAGAAATTCACGGACGCGGGCGCCACTGTCGAGATCAAGTAGTTCGTTTCAAGTGCTCCACCCTGAATCTTTTCGGGGTGGAGCCTCATCTTGTAATGAGGCAGGATGAGAGCAAGTGTTAGACAACACGTTCTCTGGTACGTTTGAGCGGGCGTATCGGGGCGCGATGGTTGCCGAGGAAGCGGAGCGGACCTCCTCAGGGTTTCGCAGAATTCCCGGGCATCGTGGGTGCCGGTCCGAAAGGATCGAGTGCAACACACCGAAGTATGGCGGACGGCCGTGGCGGCCGATAGCGTGAGCTCAAGCGCTTCGGCAACGCGGACGAGAACAGGCCAAAGATACTGGCGCGGGAAGCAAGAGTTCTGAATAAAGTTCGAGAAAGCGCGTGTTTGGCGTCTGTGGGGAGTCTTGTCCCTACGGGCGCATACGTGTTTTCAGCCGCAAACGGCTCTCGCCAGGGCCTGGCACGGTTCCCTGTTCTTGCAATTAGGCCGTACCGCCGTTAGCAGAATTGCGTGTCCCAACCGAAAGGTTTGGATGCGCGGGAATGCTGGTTGTGTCGCACCGAGACATTCAGGCCCGCACTATTTTGCCGTTCGCATTTGGTGGATGGAGTATCGCACGACGCTCCCTCTATCCGTACCCTTTGTGCATAAACGGAAGGGCACACCCTTAGGAGTTTCATAATGGCAGAAAAGAAAATTGCCTTCCGCAATCGTCAAGACTTCTCGAAAATTCCGGCGACGATCCAGATCCCGAACCTGATCGAAGTGCAGAAGCGTTCTTACGACCGCTTCCTGCAAATGGACCTGTTGCCGAGCGAGCGTGACGATGCGGGGCTTCAAGCGGTTTTCCAGTCGGTATTTCCGATTACGGATTTCCGCAACGTCTCCCAACTGGAGTTCGTGGACTATGCGATCGGCAACTGGGAGTGCAAGTGCGGCCACCTGAAAGGGCTGCATCACCTGCGCACCACTTGTAAGAATTGCGGCGCCACGGTCGTAACCGACCCGTTCCACCCCGGCGAAGTGCTGTGCGGCAAGTGCGGCACTTACAACGCCAACACGCCCGACTTCTGTAACAAGTGCGGTGACCCTGTCGGCCTGCAGTTGAAGTACGACGTTGCCGAGTGCGAAGAGCGCGGCATGACCTATTCAGCTCCGCTGAAGGTCACCATGCGCCTGACCATCTTCGACAAGGATCCCGAGACCAACAACCGCTCCATCCGCGACATCAAGGAACAGGAAGTGTTCTTCGGCGACGTTCCGCTGATGACGCAGAACGGCACGTTCATCGTCAACGGC
>PLWX01000333.1 GCA_003151155.1 Acidobacteriaceae bacterium | reverse complement strand
GCCGGCACCTCGCGCTTACGCGTACTACGACCACGTCTTTTTTGATAACAGCATCGCGAGCGACGGGTATTTCTACAGTCGTGGAATGGCGTCGGAGCCGAGCAAAATTGAACTCATCAACGGCAGGCTGCCGGTGGAGACAAAGATTTTCCACTCGGCGCCGAATGCGCTGCGCCTGCAGTGGACGTCGAAGCGTGATGGCGGATGGGAAGCGCAGATTGAGCGGATGGATTTCCGCAATCGCGGCCTAACATTTGCGGGATCGGAGTTGTCGTTCTGGATTTATGCGCCGGAGGCGATTGTGGCGGAGGAGTTGCCGTCGTTGCGGTTTGCGGATGCGGACAAGAATTTCAGTGGGACGGTAGCGCTGAAAGATTTCGTTGGAAAACTGGAAGTGGGGAAGTGGAAGAAGGTGACGGTTCCGCTGAAAGGGCTGGCGAGCGCTTCAATCCATGAATTCGATGCGCGGCGGCTGGAGCGGATCATTTTCTTCCAGCACGCGGAAACGGGATCGCACACGTTAATTGTCGATGACGTGAAAATCGATTCCCCAGCGGCGGGAGTGCGACCGGCGGCGCCTGGGAATGTGCGGGCGAAGGGCTATGAGCGGCACGTGGATATCACCTGGAATACAGTCCCGGGGGTGCAGAGTTATGTGGTGTATCGATCGCTGGAGGGCGGCGAGTTCAAGGCGGTGGGGATCCAGCAGGCGGGGATCACGCGGCATGCGGATTATGTTGGCAAGCCGGGAGTGCACGCGGAATACAAAGTGGCGGCATGGGATCGGGAGTATCGGGAATCGGCTTTGTCGGTAGCAGCAAAAGCTGCAACCCGGGAGATGAGCGATGACGAGCTGCTGACGATGTTGCAGGAGGAGACGTTTCGCTACTACTGGGAGGGAGCGCACCCAACAGCGGGAGCGATTCGCGAAAATATTCCGGGCGACGATCGCATCGTGGCGACCGGAGCCACGGGCTTTGGGGTGATGGCGCTGATCGTGGGCGTGGACCGTGGGTTCATCACGCGCGAACAGGGAGTGGAACGGCTGACGAAGATCGTATCGTTCTACGAGAAGGCAACACGCTATCACGGAGTGTGGGCGCACTTTTACGACGGCGACTCTGCTCACACGCTGCCGGTGTTTGGGATGTTCGATGATGGCGGCGATTTAGTCGAAACGTCGTTCCTGATGGAAGGACTGCTGACCGCGCGGCAGTATTTTAAAGGGTCGAACGCGGCGGAGAAGTCGCTCGACGAACGAATCACGAAACTCTGGGAGACGGTGGAATGGAACTGGTATCAGCGATCGCCGGAGAGTAACGCGCTGTACTGGCACTGGTCGCCGGCGTGGGCATGGCATGTGAACCACAAGCTCACGGGATTCAACGAAGCGATGATCACGTACCTGCTGGCGATTGCCTCGCCAACGCATCCGGCGCCGGCTGAACTTTATTACAGCGGGTGGGCGAGCCAGTCGAAAGAGGCGGCGAAGTATCGCGAGAACTGGTCGGGCGACAATGCCGGCGTGCATTACACGAACGGGAAGAAATATTACGGGATCAAACTGGATGTGGGCGTGGGATCGGGCGGTCCGCTGTTCTTTACCGATTACTCGTATTTTGGTCTCGATGCGCGCGGATGGCATGACAAGTTCACCGACTATTTCGAGAACAACAAAAACCTGGTGAAGATCAGTTACGCATACACGGTTGCGAATCCGGAACACCATAAAGGATATGGGCCGGATAGCTGGGGATTGAGTGCGGCGGATGGGCCGTGGGGGTATCGGGCGTCGGCTCCGGATGCAAAGGATGACGAGGGAACGATTGCGCCGAATGGGGCGCTGGCGTCGTTTCCGTACGCGCCCGATGAGTCGATGGCGGCGTTCAAACATTTCTATCGCGACATGGGCGACCGGGTGTGGGGGATATACGGTCCGCGCGACGCGTTCAATGAAGACCAGGACTGGTATTCGCCGATCTACATGGGGCTGAACCAGGCGCCGATCACGATCATGATCGAGAACTACCGATCGGGATTGCTATGGAAGTTGTTTATGGCAAACCCCGAGATTCAACCGATGCTGGAGAAGATCGGATTTGTGAAGGGAGCGCGCTGAAGCCGCTCAAACGGTCGCCGGGCTCGTGGGGGGACCGTCGGGACCCAAGGTGGGGGCGCTTCTCGACAGATTCAGAATAGCGCCTTAGTACTGAAGAATGGCTACTTGGAATCGAACCCTAGAACCACCTTTGGCATCGAATTTCAATGTCGCTCTATTGTCTACTGATCCCCACCAGGGGATGAGAGTTCCTGCGCTAGGAATGTATTCGTCTAAGCAGTGAAATTCCAATCTACGCGGGAGTCATACTCAACAATGCATTCGGCAAAGAAAACAGGTATTTCGAAGTGTTTTCGTAGCAGCTCTCTTTTCACTTATCGTAGTAGCGCAAGGCGCGGCACAGGTGCCGGCCTCGGACCATGTATTCGTGCTGATGGAAGAGAACCATAGCTACGAGCAGGTGGTGGGTAATACCAACATGCCGTACCTGAATTCGTTGATCAACTCGAATGGGCTGGCCACCAATTACGACGCGAACAGCCACTACTTGATTCCCAACTACTTCTGGATTACGACCGGTCAATATGTGACGACGTACGATCCGACACAAGCCGTGTTTAACGTGGATAACGTGACACGCTACTTATTGGCGGCGGGGAAGACCTGGAAGGCGTATGAGCAGAGCATCCCTTCGGCGGGGTACACGGGACCGACGGTGGAACCGTACGAGAAAAACCACGATCCGTTTTCGTACTTGACTGACGTGGTGAACAGCTCCCAGAGCGCCAATATTGTGCCGTTTACGCAGTTGGCGACCGATATTGCGAACAATCAGTTGCCCAACTACGGGTTTATCACGCCGAACAGCAATGATGATGGACACACCGCAAACCTTGCTGCGGCAGACAAATGGTTGAGTACGAACCTCAAGCCACTGCTGGCTTCTCCGGCATTTCAGCCGGGCGGGAACGGCGTGTTGATTATCACGTTTGATGAATCGCTGGACACGGATTGCCGTCCGCTGACGACTTGCCCGAAGCTTCCAGAGAACGGCGGCGGGGGACGGGTGGCGACGGTGGTGATCGGGCCGAACGTGAAGTCCGGTGACAAGTCTTCCACGTTCTATCAGCATCCAAGCGCGTTGCGGACGATGCTGCTGGCGCTCGGAATCAACGGCGCGCCGGGAGCGGCGAAAAATGCACCATCGATGGATGAATTCTTCGGAGGATCTTCGTCGCCGGGGCCCTGCGTGGGAACGGGAGCGAACCAGACGGTGACGATTTGTACTCCGTCCTCGGGGCAGACCTTGGCGTCACCGGTGCATGTGACGGCAGCGGCGACGGACTCCCAGACGGTGAAGTACATCGAGATTTGGGTGGACGGAGTGAAGAAATACATTGTGCCGGGTGGGACGTTGGACACCTTGCTGCCGATGACGTCGGGGACGCACCGATTCACGGTGCAGACTAACGACGGAGTCAGCTTCAAGACGACGATTAACATTACAGTGCAGTGACCCGCGGAACGACGCACAGCGCTTAGCCATTTACCCCCATCTCCACTCCGCAAGGCTCATGCGGATTGGGGTGGGGGTAATTCTTTGGTTATCAGATTTTGGCCTGAAAGTGCCAGAATCCGTTTACCCTCCGAATGCTGCCAATCGCTGCTAACTCACGCTAGTTCCGTGGCTTAGGGTGCTGTCGAGGCGGGTTCCCGGGGTATGCTGGCGAATGGGGAAGTAGGGCCGAAATCCAGCAGACCACGTATACTGGAATAACTCATGAGCTTGGTTCAAAACGAGAAAACTTTACTGTTGCTGAAGCCTCGCGGCTTTTGCGCTGGGGTGGTTCGCGCCATCGATATCGTTCGCATTGCCCTGGAGACATTCGGGGCGCCGATTTACGTTCGCAAGGAGATCGTTCACAACCGGTACGTGGTGGATGAGCTCGCGAGCAAGGGGGCGATCTTCGTCGACGAGATCGATGAGGTGCCGAACGGCGAGCGGGTCATTTACAGCGCTCACGGTGTGGCGCCGGAGGTGCGCGAGCACAGCAAGAAGCGTGGGCTTCGGGTGGTGGACGCGACGTGTCCGCTGGTGACCAAGGTGCACGTGGAGGCGATCAAGTTTGCCAAAGAAGGGCACTCACTCGTCCTGATCGGGCACCATGACCACGACGAAGTCGTGGGAACCCTCGGAGAAGCTCCGGATGTGACCTATGTGATCGCGACGCCGGAAGAGGTGGAGACGCTGGAAGTGCCGGATCCGAATCGCGTGGCTTATTTGACACAGACGACGTTGAGCCTGGATGAGACGGTGCACGTGATCGAGGCGTTAAAGAAGAAGTTCCCGAACATCCGAGGACCGCACGCGCAGGATATCTGCTACGCGACGGAAAATCGGCAAACGGCGGTGAAGGACGTATCTGCGGATTGCGACCTGCTGCTGGTGGTGGGGTCGGACAATAGTTCCAACTCGAACCGGTTGGTGGAAGTGGCACGCAATTTGAAGACGAATTCGCACCTGATTGAAAACTACCGGGCCATCAAGCCGGAATGGCTGGAAGGCGTACAGACGGTTGGGGTCACTGCGGGTGCATCGGCTCCGGAGATATTGGTGGAGCAGGTCGTGGAGTTCCTTACGAGCAAGGGTTATACGAATCTGAAGGAAGTGGAAGTGATGCCGGAGAACGTGCGTTTTGGATTGCCGCCTGAGATCGTTGCTGCGATCGGGTCGGCGCCGGCGGCGGCACAGTAGCCAGGGTAACGATGGAAGAAAAGCACACACAGTCCGAGATCAGGTTTGGGAAGATTGATGGCGTTCGGGTGCGGATTGCCGATGCCATGAATGCCGCGAAGCGGTATCTCTTCTCGCGGCAGGATCCGGATGAAGGATTCTGGTGCGGGGAACTGGAAGCCGACACGACGCTAGAGTCGGATTACATCGTTCTGCATACCTTGCTGGGGACTGGCGATCTTACGAGGCTGGAAAAAGCCGCGCGTGAGATCGTGAGACATCAGAATGCGGACGGCGGGTGGAACACCTACACCGATGGACCGTCGAACATCACTGCTTCGGTAAAAGCCTATTTTTCTCTGAAGCTGATGGGGCACAAGGCGGAAGAGCCGTTGATGACGCGGGCGCGGGAGTGGATCCTGGCCAACGGCGGGGCGACGGCGATCAACACCTTCTCGAAGATGTACTTGTGTTTCTTCGGACAGTACGACTATGACGCGGTGCCGGCGATTCCTCCGGAGATCGTGCTGTTCCCGAGTTGGTTCTGGTTCAACCTGTATGAGATTTCCTCGTGGTCGCGGGCGATCCTCGTCCCGCTGGCGATCTGCTACGCGAAGAAGCCGTTCAAGAAAATTCCCGATGAGATGAATATCGATGAGCTGTTCCTCGAGGGACGGCACGTTAACCTGCATTTGAAGTGGGACAAAAAGCTCATCAGTTGGCGGAACTTTTTCCTGGTACTCAATAACCTGGTGCACTTCTTCGAGCGCGTGCACGTGCGTCCGTTGCGCGCGCTGGCGTTGAAGCGGGCGGAGAAGTGGATGCTGGATCGCTGCGAGATGAGCGATGGGCTGGGCGCGATCTATCCTGGCATTTTGAATACGACGATCGCGTTGCGGGCGCTGGGTTATTCGACGGACGACCCGCAGGTGATTCGCGCGCTGGATGAGTTCGAGGCGCTGGGGATCGAAGAGAAAGACACATTTAGCATGCAGCCTTGCAAGTCGCCGGTGTGGGATACGGCGTATGCGATCTTCGCGCTGGGCGAGGCGGGAGTGCCGGCGGATGATCCGAGATTGGTGGGTCCCGCGGAGTGGATGTTGAAGAAGCAGGTCATGCACAAGGGAGACTGGTCGGTGAAAGTTCCGAATGTGCAGCCGGGCGGCTGGTACTTCGAATTCAATAACGAGTT
>PLWX01000278.1 GCA_003151155.1 Acidobacteriaceae bacterium | reverse complement strand
GGACAGGAGAGGTCAATGACTCTCGCAGATAAGAGGAAAACGATGAGCACGATTACGACGAAAGACGGAACGCAGATCTATTACAAGGACTGGGGTAGAGGTCAGCCTGTAGTGTTTAGTCATGGCTGGCCCCTCAGTGCGGATAGCTGGGAGGTGCAGATGATGTTTCTTGTCTCCAACGGCTATCGCTGCATTGCCCATGACCGTCGCGGCCATGGCCGGTCGAGCCAGCCCTGGAGTGGCAACGACATGGACACCTACGCCGACGACCTCTCAGAGCTTATTGAAACGCTTGACTTGAAGAACGCCGTCCTGATCGGCTTCTCTGCGGGCGGCGGCGAAGTTGCCCGCTATATCGGCCGACACGGTACGAAGCGACTGGCCAAGGCCGCGCTGATCTCTGCCGTCCCGCCGCTGATGCTGAAAACGGCGGCCAATCCCGGCGGCTTGCCGATTGAGGTGTTCGACGGGATTCGCCTCGGCTCCAGCGCCGACCGCTCGCAGTTCTACAAGGATCTCGCCAGCGGCCCGTTCTTTGGTGCTAACAGGCCCGGTGCCAAGGTCTCGCAGGGTATGATCGACTCGTTCTGGCTCCAGGGGATGCAGGCCGGTCACAAGAACACCTTCGACTGCATCAAGGCGTTCTCTGAAACGGATTTTACCGAAGACCTCAAGAAGTTCGATGTACCGACACTGATCCTTCACGGCGACGACGACCAGATCGTGCCGATCGGCGCCGCGGCTCTCCGCTCATCTAAGCTGGTGAAGAACGCAACCCTAAAAATTTACGCCGGCGCACCTCACGGCCTCCCATACACGCACAAAGACCAGCTCAACACCGACCTGCTGGCATTCCTTTAAAGCTGAGATTGCTTTGCTGGCGCCGCCTGGCTGGGGCGCCGGTACTGGAAATCGTACTGGTCGGCCTTCTAACGAGTCCTTATAGCGGATGATCCGCAAGCGGCGCCCCGCTGAAGTGCAGCGTTAGGCTTTTACATCACCGCCGAGGAGAAAATATGAAGAGCAATGACACGACTGAAAGGGCATCTTTGTATGTTTTACCGTCCCTGCCCTACGCGGAGAACGCGCTGAATCCCGTAATCTCCGCAAATACGATTGGCTTTCACTACGGCAAACACCACAAGGGATATGTCGATAATCTGAACAAGCTGGTAGCGGGTACGGAGCTTGCAGACCTGCCATTGGAAAATATCATTACCGCGACAGCCGGCAAAGCTGACAAGACCGCGATCTTCAATAATGCAGCGCAAACATGGAATCACACGTTTTACTGGCGCAGTCTAAAGCCGAAAGGCGGTGGTGAACCATCCGCAGTGTTGAAGCAAAAGATCGAGGCTTCCTTCGGAAGCTTGGATGCATGTAGAAGCGAAGTTTAATATTATGACTGCTCACCAACTTTTTGAGCCATTCCGGTTGAAGTCTCTTGAACTCAAGAACCGAATTGTCATGGCTCCCATGACGCGCTCATTTTCTCCCGGAGGTGTGCCAACTTCGAATGTGGCGGACTATTATGCTCGTCGCGCTGAGGGAGGGGTCGGCCTGATCGTGTCAGAGGGCACCGTGGTAAATCGACCAGCTTCTTCCTATGATCCGAACATTCCCCATTTCTATGGTGAGAAGCCGCTCCGTGGATGGAACGCCGTGATTGACAAGGTGCATGCAGTCGGTGGCGTCATGGCCCCGCAACTCTGGCATGTGGGCGTGGTGCCTCCCAAGGAATCGGGCTGGCTGCCGCCCGCTCCGTTTGAAGGCCCTTCGGGCTACGTCGCACCCGGGAAAATTGGCGGTGTCGCGATGACGGAATATGATATTGCCGAAACGATCCGTGCGTTCGCGCAAGCGGCGGCGGATGCGAAAGCACTGGGATTTAACGCGGTTGAAATTCATGGAGCGCATGGCTATTTGATTGACCAGTTCTTTTGGCACCCCACCAATCAACGCACCGATGGTTACGGAGGCCCAAAATTAGCAGAGCGCACCCGATTTGCCGCGGAACTTATTCGTGCCGTTCGCAAGGCCGTCGGCCCGGACTTTACGATCAGTCTTCGTATCTCGCAATGGAAGCTTCAAGATTATGCCGCGATGCTCGCGACTACGCCCCAAGAGATGGAGACGTGGCTAGTACCATTGGCGGAAGCGGGTGTTGACATCTTCCATTGTTCGCAGCGCCGGTTCTGGGAGCCCGAGTTCATCGGCTCTGATTTGAACTTTGCTGGGTGGGCCAAAAAGCTGACTGGTAAATCGACGATCACGGTGGGCTCGATCGGGCTTTCAGGAGATTTTTTGGCAGCCTTCCAGGGAGAAACCTCGACACCCAGCTCTTTGGATGAACTCCTCCGACGTTTCGACCGGGGAGATTTTGACTTAGTGGCAGTGGGCCGCCCTCTGCTCGCCGACGCGGAGTGGGCTCGAAAAATCCGTGAAGGGCATTCCTCCGAACTGAGCGGTTTTAGCAAAGAGGCTCTCGCCACTCTTTCGTAATCCTTATGCCATGAGCGTGTTGCAATATGGACATGATCGCCGAGTGCATTGTGCAACTGGGCCGCATTGCCCAAGGCACGGTGCGTTTGTTTACCGCGTGCTCACGGCTTGCCGAGTACTTAACCGCTAGACGCCAAATGTCGCCTATCGGTCTTTGACCACTGCTTGCGCAGCCGGCACTACGTCAACCGTTGCAGGTAAACCCGCCCTCCCGCAATGGCTGACCATGGACATGGCGGCCGTGCCTTGCACGGAAGGAATTGGCATCTGGCAATGGGCCAGCAACGATCAAGGCACCGAGCCGGTCGTGGTACTGGCCTGTTGAGGAGACACGCCTACGCTGGAGATCTTGGCGGCCGTTTCCATCCTTCGCGAGCATCTGCCCAATTTGAAGATCCGGATGATCAATGTCGACGATCTGATGAAGCTGCAGTCTAAGAGCGAGCAACCGCACAACAACATTAGAAAGGAACAAAGCCATGACCTACCAAAGTATCAACCCTTACGACGGCAAAATACTGAAGACGTTCGGGGAACTTACCGACAAGCAGCTTGAGACGGCAATTGAAACCGCCGCGACGTGCTTCGAGACTTGGCGGCACACGACCTTCGCTGAACGAGCGGCTGTGGTCGCAAAAGCCGCCACTATCATGCGCACGCGTGTGGATGAGTTCGCTCGCCCTGTGACGCTCGAGATGGGCAAGCTCATCGAACAGGCCCGCGGCGAAGTGGCGCTCAGCGCGGACATCATCGACTACTATGCCAAGAACGCCGAGCGCTTCCTCGCACCAGAACACCTCAAGCCGAGCTCAGGCGAAGCAGAGGTCGTAAGCACCCCGCTCGGCGTGCTCTTCGGCGTCCAGCCCTGGAACTTTCCTTACTACCAGCTCGCGCGCTTTGCCGCTCCCAATCTGATGGCGGGCAATGTCGTGATGGTGAAGCACGCAGGGTGCGTCCCGCAATGCGCCATTGCCTTTGAGAAACTGTGGCTGGAGGCGGGTGCGCCGGCGGGCGCCTACACCAACCTGCTGATCTCGCATGACCAGGTGAACCGCGTGATCGACGATCCCCGGATCAAGGGTGTGGCGTTGACCGGTGGCGTGGAAGCCGCAAAAAGCCTTGCCGGGAGAGCTGGACAAAACCTCAAGAAGTCGACGATGGAGCTTGGCGGCAGCGACGCCTTCATCGTGCTCGAGGATGCCGACCTCGACAAGACGGTCGCGTGGGCGGTCTGGGCCAAAATGAACAACACGGGCCAGTGCTGCGTTGCAGCGAAGCGGTTCATCGTTGTCGAAGAACTGGCCGACCGTTTTCTCGACAAGTTCCAGACAGCACTGGCAGCACTCGAGCCAGGAGACCCGATGGACAAGGCGACGACGCTCGGACCTCTGTCCACGGAAGCAGCCCTGGCGCAACTGCTGGACCAGGTCAAACGAGCCGTCGCCAAGGGCGCCACCCTTGTGATGGGCGGCAAACGGATCGAGCGACCGGGCTCTTTCATGCAGCCGACGATCCTAACGAATATCAAGCCCAGCAATCCCGCCTTTAGGGAGGAATTCTTCGGTCCGGTCGCGCTCTTCTTCCGAGTCAAGAATGAGGACGAGGCGGTGGCGCTCGCCAATGATTCGGATTTCGGGTTGGGGGGGGCGGTCTTCACCAAGGATGTTGCGCGCGGCAAACGCGTCGCAAGCCGCGTCGACACGGGCATGATGTTCGTCAATCACCCAACCTGGACGGCACCGGACTTGCCGTTCGGCGGCATCAAGAACTCCGGCTACGGACGCGAGCTCTCCAGCATGGGCATCCAGGAGTTCGTGAACAAAAAGTTGGTTCGCGTCGCCCCGATCGACGCGCCGGCATAACGGCGATATTCGCAATCACATCAAAGGAGATACGACAATGGCAACGACAAAAGGCAAATCGGCGATCACCGAGCAGCCCGTTTGGTTCATTACGGGCTGCTCGACCGGCTTTGGCCGCGAGCTCGCCAAACATGTGCTTGAGCTTGGCTACCGCACGGTTGTGACCGCACGCAATCCCGATGAGCTGAACGGTTTGGCAGCCAAGGGAGAGGCTTTGGTGCTCAAGCTCGACGTCACGGATCAGGGCCAGATCGACGCGGCCATCAAGGCGGCCGAGGATAAATTCGATCGCATCGACGTACTCGTGAACAACGCGGGCATCGGCTATTTCGCGGCCGTTGAAGAAAGTGAAGAAGATCAAGTACGTAGAATGTTCGAGATCAACGTATTCGGTCTGAGTCGAATGATCCATGCGGCTCTGCCTGGAATGCGCAAACGTCGCAAAGGATTCATCGTCAATTTCTCTTCCATCAGCGGACTTCGTTCATTCCCGTCGGTCGGATACTACAACGCGACTAAATTTGCGGTGGAAGGTTTGTCCGAAGCACTCTGGCAAGAGGTGGAACCGCTGGGCATCAAGGTTATGCTTGTCGAGCCGAGTGGCTTCCGCACCGATTGGGCCGGGCGTTCGGCGAACGACAGCAAGCGGCAAATTGACGATTACGCTGCGACGGCGGGCTCGTGGCGCAGTCAAGTGCGCGCCAACTCCGGCAAACAGCCGGGTGATCCGGTTCGCGCTGCGCACGCTATCGTAAAGGCAATCGAGTCCCCGAACCCGCCCCATCGTCTTCTTCTTGGCAACGATGCTTACGAAGCCGCTACGGCAAAGCTCGAAGAGCTACGCAAGCAGTTCTCTGCGTGGGAAGCGGTTTCTCGCGGGGCCGATTTTCCGAAGGAAAAGCAAGGATAGGCGGCTTGAGCTATATCTAATTCAATAAGGTTCTAGTACGCACGAAGAGGACAGGAATAGATATGAAGATACTGCTGTCCGGTTAAAGATCGAACAAAATCAGTTGGTTAGGGTCCCCGAGTAGATTTGCGTCCATGTCGAGTGGCTGAAGTGCCTGTGAAATGGGCGTTCTCTCGAAAAGGGTGACACTAAGAATCTGTAGAGTTTGGTAGAGACTTGCCTCCAGGTCCAACCGCTTTCGCGCGATGGCGACCAGCACATACATCGACACAGCGATCCAGATCTGGGTCTTCACCGCGTTCTCGCTGGTGCCGTAGAATGCCTTAATTCTGAGATGCTGTTTGATCCATTTGAAAAACAATTCCACGGCCCCCCTCGACTTGTAGATCTGAGCAATCACAGGTGCCGGGAGAGTGAAGTTGTTGGTAAGGAACTTGAATCGTTTTTTCTTTTCCACGTCCAGAAAGGTGACGCGGCGGAGCGCATCCGGGTAAACGGAAGCAGACTCAAAAGAGGTCAGGATGACGGTGTGATCGGAACGGACGCCGGTGCTCTTATCGATCTTGTGGGAGTAGCGGCGTTGCAACAGGACGTTGGCTTTGGTGCGCACTACGAAGAAGGCGGAGCTGAGGGTGAGGAAGAAGAGGCTCTCCCATGGTCACCGGGCTTTTGGCGCGGCGAAGCTGCTGCAGCAAGTTTTCACAGGCGAGGACTACTTGCGGCCTCGCCGATTGGGGCGATAATTTTGCACTTGTCGCCAGGATAATTCCTCCGTGAGCGATTTGTAGTGCACCCTCTTAAACTAGACACAGAGGGCCTCGGTTTTAGTTAGGGGTTGAGGTTGTGCGAAGCCCGCCCGGGCTTCGCGTGGAGTTCGGTTTCCGAGCGCCCGGTGAGGGCGGTCGTGATTGTACTCTTCGATCCAGCGGCCGATCGACTGCTTCGCTTCTTCCAGACCGCGGTACTCGTTCAGCCAGATCTCCTCCTCCTTCAAGCTGCGATGGAAGCGCTCGATCATGCCGTTGCCTTCAGGACGGTTGAACGCGGTGCGGCGGTGCGTGATGCCGAGCCGTGAGAGCGTGTCCAGGAAACGCGTCGAAGTGAACTGCGTGCCGTTATCGGTGTTGAGCGTCAGTTCGTAGTGACGCGAGCCATCCGACATCTGCTCCAGCACGGCGCGCTCGACAGCGGCGATCGCCTCCTGGGTGCGACAGCGCAGGCTGAGGTCCCAGCCCACGATGTCGCGGGTGCAGCAGTCGATCACCGACACCAGATAGGCCCAGCCGACACTGGTTCCCGCCCAGACCTTGGTCATGTCGGTCTGCCACAGCTGATTCGGTAACTCCGCCACGATGCGACTCCACTCCTTCTTGCGTCGCGCCCGGGTGCGTCGCGGCGTGACCAGCAGTCCGCGCTCGCGCATCACGCGCAACACCCGCTTGCCATTCACCTGTAGACCTTGCTTGCGGTGCATCCACCACGCCACCCGGCGATAGCCATACGCCGGTTTGGCGCCGCAGGCCTCGACGATGATGCCGTCGAGCCGGCGATCGGCACGCGAACCGTGCGCCTTCCGTTTGTAATACAGACTCGAGCGGCTGATGCCGACCGTCTCGGCCACCAGCTTCACTTCCTGACCCTGGGCCACCAACTCCCGCGCCGACGAATGCGCTTGCCCGCAGCTCACTCGCCCCAAACTTGCGGCAGGTCTCAGCCACGTTCCCCGACTTCAGGCCTTCCATCACAATGGCTAACTTCTCTTCTGCGCTTCTCTGCTGCTTCGGCTTTCTTCCCATCTCGCCTCCTGGCGGAGGCCCTCGATGCTACCAATCAATCGCCTCCGTTTCATTCACCTGCAACGGCTGAGGTACGCCACAAGATGTGGAACTTCCATTCAAAAAGAAAAGCCGCGAGGATTTTAGCCAAGCGGCTGTACGGATCGTGAGAGAGGCGACAGACGATTAGGATACCGTCATAGCCTCGTCATCCTGTCCATCGAAGAGCGGGAGCGGAGTATGCCGCTTTAGCGATCTATCCATCATCACCATAAACTGATCCCATTTATCGGCCGCCTTCATAAGGGCAATTACAGATGCGAGGTGTTCGCGTAACTTGGGATGGCCTATGTCCTCCGTGAGGTGCTGGAAAAGTCTGTGCCTCAATTTTCCTTTATCGTCACGAGGCGTAACTCGTCTCAGCTCCTCTAAAACACCTGGCGCAAGTCGAGCATAGACGAGGTCATTCGTCAGGTGCCCGATATATTGAGGTTTTTTGACACTGCTGGTGTATGGCAATTTCCTCAACCGGAACATTTCCTGATAGAACTCGGCAGGAAATGTCTTTACCCATTTGCGTAGTTCCTTCGGCCTCGGGAAGACGATCGAGGCGGACATCGTGCTGTGCCAGTTCCGGATCCTCCGGTCGCTCCGTCCTGAGTTGGATAAAAACACCTCGCGCGCCTGCGCGCGGCGCGATCCTCACTCACTCGGCCTACCTTCGCTGGCGAGCTGACGGCAGCAAGCATATTTCCGGATCAGTGCGGAAGTTTCTATGGAAGCCTGGTGAGGGCCGATGCGATGGATTGGCTGGATAGCGGGAGTTGTTTTTGGCTGGCAGGGGTGATGTCGGATGACATCTATAAGTCCCCTCCGTTCATCGTTCTTCTACTCTCACCCGCGCCGACTTCAGCCCGGTTCGAGGCCCCTAAGATATCTTAAAAACTCCTCGCACGTTCAACGTGCAAAAAACGACGCACCGAGGCCGGAATGCAGATTCTGAACCCATTTCCTGCCAAAATAGCTTGCTCCGCGTATGTACTGAAATGCTGCTATTCTCTTTTTGGAAAACGCCGCGGAGGGGGCTGACGCTCTTCTGGTGCTGACGGAGTGGGATGAGTTCAAACATCTGGATTACGCTCGCATTCGCCGCTTGTTGCGCTATCCGATCATCGTCGATGGCCGCAATTTGCTGAGCCCTGAAGAGATGCGCAAGCTCGATTTCAACTACCTGAGCATCGGTCGGCCCGATGTAACTCGCGTTGAAGTAGAACGCAATGCGAGCACTGAGGCCGTAGCCTAGCCCTGCTTTTCGCCCTTGGCATCGATTCATCCAGGAATCAGCCCGCGTTTGGGCAGGGAAGACCGCTCGGGTCTTTCTTGTTCAACGCGGGCTTTTTGTTTTGTGCGCCGCGGACGAACGCATATCCAGCAGTCCTCATTTGGGGACTAGCCATCCCCAAGGCAGAGCGAGAACGCCTTCTTCAAGCAGACGTGCTTTGCCGCCATGCAACACCACTCCTCGTACAAGAGATGCTTTGCGTTTCAAATCATCCCGGAAGGCGCGGATTCCGGTTGCGTCACTGGTGGTTACCTGACTGCCTGCCTTGATTTCCAATGCAACCAACTTGCCGGCCTCTTCCAAAATGAAATCCACTTCGTGCCCCGCGCGGTCGCGCCAGAAGTGCACCTTGCGTTGTTGTGGATCAAGGGCGCGCCATGTCTCCAGGGTCTGGAACAGGGTTTGCTCCAACCAAAACCCCGCGTCGATGCGGGTCGATACACCCGCGGACGACTTGATTCCGGCAAGCCAGGCGGCAAGGCCGCAATCCGTCCAGAGCAGCTTCGGCGCTTTGACGAGCGCCGTGGAAGGATTGGTCGCCAGCGGGCGGATGCGCGTAATCAGGCAACCTGTTTCCAGCAAGTTCAAATACCGGTGCGTGGTCGGATGACTGAGCGCCGCGTCGCGGGCCAGGTCGGCTTGGTTGAGCAGCTTGCCGGTCCGTTGCGCGGCCAGCATCATCACGCGCTGAAAATCAGGCAGGCTGGAAACGGCGCTTAATTGACGCAAATCCCGTTCCAGATACGTCTGCACATACGCAGCGAACCACAGGCCGCGGTCCGCTTCGGAAGCGATCTGCAGTGCAGGCGGGAAGCCTCCGCGCAGCAGCCATCGAGGCCAGTCGCCTGGTTCGTCCGGCCACTCACGCCAATCAAAATCCGGGGCAAACAAACGTTCCAGCGGCAACAATGCGTCCTTGCGTTCCTGCCACTCCGTGGGACAAAACGGCCGGAGATCCAAGTAGATCGCGCGGCCAGCCAGTGAGTCCGCCACATGTTTCATCAGCAGCAGGTTGGCGGAGCCGGTCAGAATGAAGTCTCCGGCTTTCCTCTGTGTGTCCACGGCCCGTTTGACTGCGAGCAGGATTTGTGGTGCTCGCTGGACCTCGTCGAGAATGACGGGGCGCGTGGCAAGCAGCGAATCAGGATTGCGCTCGGCCTGATCGAGAACGCCTACATCATCGAGAGTGAAATACGCCCGCGCCGGCTCAATCGTCTGCGTGAGTGTGGTCTTGCCCGTCTGCCGCGCGCCCGTCAACACAGTGACGGGCAAGACCCGAAGGGCCGCTTGGAGATTGCGACGAAACCAGCGTGGTCTAATCCTTTCCATATCATGTAATAAATCATTTCACGCGATGAAATACAATAGAAAACTAAGACTTTAGAACATAATTTGAGGATTCAGCCATGGGTCTGCAAGTGACGTGACCGGCATTTTTTGTACCAGAGGGAATGAGAGAAAATCTGGTACGAAGGAGCTGGAGCATCGCGAGGAAGAAGCACAGTTCCGACCAGATCGTCGCAATCCTGCGGCAGGTCGAGATCGCGGCGGCCAACTCTTTTAAATCGCCACCGGTGCTGTCCCAAAAACCCTCGGAAGGGATTTGGTCACGGTGGCTAAGCCCCAAGGCATGATCGTGCGTTTCGGTTTGGAGCAGACGCCCTTGCAATAGGAATTTTTTCGCTGTTTCTTGCCTGCAAGACCGGTGAGACTTGGCGAGGACAACCTAACATTCTCAGCCCGATGGCCAGCCCGATAGGCGGCAATCTTGCAAGCACTTAGCGGAAGTTAGCAGCCCCTGCGAGCACTTGTAAGTTGTTGTAGTTTATGAAGCTTGCAGCTTCACACGGTGGAAGTCGCAGGTTCGAATCCTGCAGCGCCCACCATCCTCCTGTTTTCTCTCTCAGTCTACAAAACTTTCACAACTTCAAGCGCTTTTGACAAGCATCGACCCCGCAGATTCTCATCCTAAGACAGGGCACTACAGCGTGCCACAGGTCCGAACGAAAGGAGCAAGATGCCGGTAAGCCGAATATGGGTTGCTGCGGCGGTGATGTTGATGTCGGCGGGCGGGATTCTCGGCCAGGCCTCGTCGAAGCCGGACGAATCGTCGCGAGCGGTGGAAGTGCAGATGCGGAACGTGATGTATCACTTCACCGACAAGGTTGGCGTCAGCATCCGCACGTTGCGCGGGCAACTGGTGCCAACGACGGGCGACATACAAGTGTTCGACGACAAGAATTCTTTCAGCCTGAAGATTGCATCGGCGGAAATCGCCATCAGCCCCGAATCGCTCGCCAACATTCTCAATTCGTACGTGTTCGCCAAGAGCGATGCGCCGATCAAGGACCTGTCGATCGAGATTGCACAGGGTGGTCGGCTGAAAGCCAAAGGAAAACTGCACAGCAAGGGCGACATCGGGTTCGAAATGCTGGGAACGCTGACGGCTACGCCCGACGGCAAGGTCCGGTTGCACACCGAAAAGGTGAAGGCGCTGCATCTTCCCGTGAAAGGTCTGATGGATTTGATCGGGATCAACATGGCGGACCTGATCAAGGGTGGGAGCCTGCACGGAGTGGAGATCGACAAGGACGATCTCATCCTGGATACGGAGACGCTGTTGCCGCCGCCTCACATTGTGGGCAAAGTCACGGCGGTTCGGGTGGATCAGGGCGGGATTGTGCAGGTATTTGGAGTACCGAACGCTCTGCCGGCAATGAAGGTGGCTGCCACCAACTACATGGTGTATCGCGGCAACCAGTTGCGATTTGGGAAGCTCACGATGAAAGATACGGACATGGTGATCGTGGACATGGATCCGAAAGATCCGTTTGATTTTTTCCTCGACCATTACCAGCAGCAATTGGTGGCGGGATACACAAAGGAGACCCCAAACTACGACCTGCGCGTGTTCATGCGCGACTACAACAAGTTGCCGCACAGGGCCCCGTAAAAATGACAAACCGCCGCCCGTGAGGCTGGCGACAGGCGCGGGTGGTTGGCCTAGCTGGTTTTTGCCAACCATGCCTTAGTACGGGCTGGAAAATCGCCCGTAACCGGAAAATCAAAACATTTTAACTTTCCACTTCCAAGCTGCCCAGCATCCCGGACGTGAGCTGCGGCATCACTTTTAACACATCAAAAGTCGAGATGAACACACCGCAAGCACACAAAACCAGCAAGTCACCTGAATCATCCTCCGGAGTCCGCTGTGAACGAAGTTCGCTGGTGCCGCCCGTTTCCCTCCCCCGCACGTTTTGTACTCACCCTTCTCACCGTGGTTTTTTCGCTTGCGGTTGTCGCTTCGGCGGCGCCCTGTACATTGAATCCTGCTTCGCCGTCGGTGACGATCTGTACGCCAGCGAACGGCGCGACGGTGACGTCCACGGTGCAGGTGACCGCCGGCACGACGGATAACGCTCATCCAGTGACGACCATGATCGTCTACCTGGACAATGCGATCGCCTATAAGGCGAGTTCAAACCAGGTGAGCATCTCGCTCACGTTGACGAACGGGAAGCACAACATCACGATCAACGCATGGGATTCCAGCGGAGCGGTGTTTAAGAGCACGGTGATTGTGACGGCGTCAGGGACGGGAACGGGACCGGTTTCCGTAGCGGTCTCGCCCAACTCGGTGACACTTGCCCCGAGTGCGGCGCAACAGTTTACGGCGACGGTTTTGAATACGTCGAATACTGCCGTGACCTGGACGGTGGATGGAGTTGGGGGTGGAAGCAGCACGGTAGGCACTATTACACCTTCCGGCTTGTACACAGCGCCGGCAACGAATGGCACGCATAATGTAGTAGCGACGAGCCAGGCGGACACTTCCAAGAGCGACACGGCGATTGTGACGGTCACGAGTACGAGCAGTGGATGTACCGATAAGTCGCCCGCGCCGTCGATCACGATCTGCAGTCCGACACCAAGTTCCACGGTTTCTAATCCGGTGCAACTCTCTGCAGCCGCGGATTCAAACTATGCGATCACCAAGTTCCTGGTATATGCCAACAACGTCCTGAAGTATTCGACGACGGCCAACACGGTGAACACTTCACTCAGCCTGCCCTCGGGGAACAACCACCTGGTCTTCCAGATCTACTCGAATGGAGCATGGACGAGTGCGTCGGAATACGTAACGGTATCGGTGGGGGTGGGCATCAGCGTGAGCCCGAGCACGGCAAGTGTGGCGCCGAACGCGACCCAGCAGTTCACGGCAACGGTTACGGGCACCACGAACACGGCTGCTTCCTGGTCGGTGGATGGGACGCCGGGTGGAAACTCCAGCATTGGTACGATCGATGCGACTGGACTCTACACCGCACCTTCCACGCTGGGAACGCACAGCATCACGGCAACCAGCGCCGCGGATACGACGAAAAGCGCAAACGCGACGGTGACGGTCCAGAATCCGCCGCCGCCAGGATTGGTGCCGGTGACGACCTATCACAACGATGTAACTCGCGCCGGAGCGAACACTAACGAGACGATACTGACTCCGTCGAACGTGAACCAAAGCACGTTTGGGAAGAAGTATTCGTTTGCGGTGGATGGGCAGATCTATGCACAGCCGCTCTATCTGCCGAACCTGACCATTGCGGGTGCGCAACACAACGTGGTGTTCACGGCGACGGAGAACAACACGGTGTACGCTTTCGACGCGGACGGGAGCACGACTTCACCGTTGTGGAGCGTACATTTCGGCACTCCATTGAGTAGTACAGACACGGAGGGCATCAGCCCGCTGATTGGCATCACGAGCACGCCGGTGATCGATACAGCGACCAACACCATGTACGTGGTTTCGCACACGGTGGAATCCTCCGGGAGAACCTTCCGGCTGCACGCGCTCGATGTGACGACCGGTGCAGAGAAGTTCGGAGGATCGAAGATCGTAACTGGTACCGTCAGCGGCACCGGCTACGACAGCGTGAGCGGAACGATCACTCTCGAACGGTCGTGCTACCAGCGGTCTGCGCTGGCGCTGACCGGCAATACTATCTACATAGCGTTCGGGCATTGCAGCCATGGCTGGATTCTCTCCTATGACAAGACGTCGTTGACTCCGACGGGCATTCTGAACACGACGCCGAATGGCGGTGGTGGAGCGATCTGGAACGCAGGGGGTGCTCCGGCAATTGATTCTTCGGGGAACATGTTCCTGATCTCGGCCGTCGATGCCGGCGATCCGGCGTCGGGGTATAACGACAGTTTCCTCAAGATTACGGGCGCGCTTGCGGTAGCAGACTTCTTCATGCCTTCGAACGAAGCCTTCCTGCGCACGAACGATGCTGACCTTGGTAGTGGAGACGTGGTGCTGATGCCAACGAATTCTTCGAGCCACCCGAACGAGGTCATCGGGGGCGGAAAAGACGGCCGTATTTTCGTGGTCGATCGCGACAACATGGGCAAGTTCAACTCGACCACGGACCAGGTGATCCAGAAGGTGCAGACGGGTACGCAACAGTTCGACAACATCTTCTCAACACCTGGCTATTGGAACGGCAACCTGTACATTCATTGTGAGAGCGATGTTCTGAAGGCCTACAGCTGGTCGAACACGACCGGCTTGCTTTCGAGCACCTACACGTCGAAGGGCGCGCATGTGTTTGGCGTGCACGGCGCGACGGTATCGATTTCGTCGAACGGCAATCAGGACGGGATCGTGTGGGAGATCGAGTCGACAGCGCAGACGACCGGAGGACCGGCGGTTCTGCACGCTTACGATGCCAACAACGTTGCCACCGAACTCTACAACAGCTCACAGGCGGGAACGCGCGACACAGCGGGGCCGGCGGTGAAGTTCGTAGTTCCCACCGTGACGGACGGGAAAGTGTTTGTGAGTACCGCGAATGAACTGGATGTGTACGGACTGTTGTAGAGCAAATCTGGCACCACGCGCGGAGGGCTGCGGCTCTCCGCGCGTTTTTATCGCCACCCTTTAGTCGCATAACGAGCTTTCCATTCGATGCTCCACTTCCGGTGCGGAACATGGAAGTGCTTCTTATAGTTGATGTAAGGTGTCACGATCCCGCGCGGCGCTAAGTTTCTCCCCGAATCGAACTACGCAATTTCGCTTATTGAGGCAGAGTAGATGCTTCCTTACTCTCCAGCTTCCATTGCACAACTTTTTATTGGAAATTCATTCAGCGGAGAAGCGAAATTGAGAAAACGAATCCCGGGAAGTCTGCTGTTCTGTGCATTGTCAGCAATCGTCTGCCACGCAGGCGTCACCGTAAGTTCACCGGTAAATAACGCGAACGTGGGGAGCAGCGCCAACTTCGTTGCTTCGGCAACCTCGCCGTACTCGCCGATTGCAGCGATGACCATCAATATCGACAGCAAGGACGTGTACAAGATCAATGCGAGCAGTTTGAACGTCACGCTACCGCTGTCAGCGGGCGGCCACCAGGTGTATGTGAAAGCTTGGGACAACCAGGACCACTACTTCCAGCAGGTGCTGACGGTCAACGCCGGGACCACGGGCACGGTGACAATCTCCAACATTCAGAGCATGTCGGGGTGGACGTCGTGCAGCAGTTGCGCGGGTAAGGGCGGAACCGGACCGAATGTTCCGAACAGCATGACCCCAAACCAGACGAGCCCGTCGCTGGACGGACAATCGGCACAGTTCTGGCTGGGCGGGACGCCGGCTACGCCGTACGCGAATGCGTTGTTCTTTGAAAAGCTGGCGCCGGCAGCGGTGGCGAATAATTTCAAACTTGATTTCTACATGTACGTGAAAGATCCGACGAAAACGCAGGCGATCGAGATGGACATCTTCTACTCGCGCGGCGGACACAAGAATTATTTCTTGACGGAATGCGATCTGAGCGGACAGTACGCGGGAACGTGGCAGGTTTCCAACGCGGTGATCGACACCTGGCAGCACACGGGCTTGCCATGCCACGTGAATGCCTATGCCTGGAACCACGTGGTGCTCCAGTTCTATCGAAACCCTGACGGCAGCACGCACTTTGTTTCGGTATCCATGAACGGCGACATGCATTATGTGAACCGTGACTATCCGGCTGGCGCGGTGAACTCGTTCGAGATGAATCCGGCGATCCAACTGGATGGAGATTCGCACCAGGACAATTTCAGCGTGTGGATCGACAAGATGACGGTCACGTACTGGTAGCGACTAGAGGAACAATTTTAGAGAGAGAAAACGGAGTCGCACTTTCTATACTCTTCGCTCCCCCTGAGCCGAAGAAATTGGAAAGTGACGACTCCGTTGTTGCATTCCGTTGTGGATGCAACCAGCTAGAAATTTCCCATTGCGAGTTACAACGTCTTCAGGAACGCTACCAAGTCCGACTCCTCCTGTGGCGTTAGCACCAGGCCGAAACGAGTTTCGTAAAAGTGAACCGCGTCGAGGAGCGACTGCGCGGAGCCATTGTGGAAGTACGGGGCACGGCTAGCGAGTCCGCGCAGGATCGGTCCTTTGATTTTGGCGACGTGGTCGAAGCGACCATCGATCAGGGCCTGGCCAAGGTCGGTCGTGGTTTTGCAATTGCTCGTCGGCAGATTAGTGGATGGGTCTAACTTGCAGACAGTGATACTCGGCAGATAGCTGACATCCAGACCACCCAGGTTGATAGAAGGATCGGAGGCATTGGGATCGCCAGTGCCGATGTCCAATGGCGTCGGGAAGGAGTGGTTGCCGACGTTGGGACTGTCGTGGCAGGTGCCGCAGGTTCCTTGGAGAGCGGGAATGCCACCGGCAACCAAGCCTCCGGCAGCGACGTCATCGTTAATGCCGGCGACATCGGTAATGTTGATGGGCTTGGAGGCGAAGATGGCTTGCCCGCGGGCGATCGCTGCTCGCGGGGAATTGGCGGGAGTGTTGTCCCAACCATCATAGAGATTGAAGATCGCGGAGGTGAACAGGTTATCGCCGGGAGTGTTCAACCCGCCGGGAAGTTCTAATTGAGGCAATAGAAAGTGAACGCTGGAGTTAGCGCTGATGAAGAAGGGCTGATTGACGAGCGCCATCGGTCCGCCGTTGGCACCGTGGACATCCAATCGGCCAGCCTTGAAGTCGAGAATTTGGGCGGTGAAGAGGGACATCTCGAAGTTGACGATCTGTTGCTGTTCGGCCGCAGTAGGCCGGGTGCCATCCCCCTCGGCGTGGGTCATTGTGGCCGATACCGATTGGTGGGCCAAATCGCTTTGCAAGGCAGTGGGATAGTTTGCAAACAGAATCTTGGTCGTGCCGGTAGCGGGGCTCGATTCCCGTCCGTCGAACATGACCGAACTGAGAAAGCGGAGATTAGTGGACGGTAAAACCCGCCGATACTGGGAAATCACATCGGTTTCGCTGCAGCCGTAGGGGTTGTTCACGCTGACCAATTTGTAATCTGCAGTGGCAGGAACGGCGACTGCGACACGAATCAAGCCGCGGGTCAGCAGTAAGCTGTAGGCGGCCTGCATGCCTTCGCGGGTCGAAACGTCGATATTGTGGTTGCAGTTGGACCCATCGACGGTGCGGAAGAGAGGATCCTGGCCGCGGGTGTATCGAAAGCGCTGCTGAATGCTGGCAGGGGCGATGGACATGCCGTCGCTCGGTTGATGACAGGTCGAGCAGGAGCGGCCGTTGGTTCCCATGCTTTGGAAGAACGGACCCCTCGGATCGAAAGCGTTGTGCATGGTGCTGAAAGTTTGCGATACGCCGCTCGGATTGGCGAAGTACATCCGGTTCTCATCTTCTCGCGGTTGTTCGCCGTTAAGGACAGCGATCGTCATCAAGATCGCGACGGTGGTGAGGACGGTAGCGATGATCCATCGTTTATTCGGTCGCCTGGGTGCCGAGATTCTTGAAAAAAGCCGGGACAAACGATAGCTGAGGCTGGACTTAGCGGCTGACCAAATCTGCATGGAATGCTCCGATAGCGCCTTTGGCGCGGCTTGGGTTTCTTGGTTTTGGGGGAACTCGGGCCCGGAATTGTGAGCACGTTAAGCAGGAAATAGGACAAATGCAATGCTCGCCCGGATGATCTGTTGATGACCAGCCAAATCTAAGATAAGCTTCGGCTTACCTCAATTGGTAACTGCGCGATCGGGCCCTGTTTCTTACCCTTGGGTGCGGTGAGAATTGGCAGAAACGAAAACATCTTTGCCGGGACGAATTCTCCGCTTCGGCGTCTTCCAGGTGAACCTAGGGGCACGGGAACTCCGCAAGCACGGGGTACAGATCCGCCTGCCTGGTCAGCCATTTTGCATCCTCTCGATCCTGCTGGAGAAACCTGGGGAAGTAGTAACCCGCGAGGAAATGCGGGAGAAGTTGTGGACCGCCGATGTCTTCGTGGATTTTGAACACAGCCTGAACAGCGCGATGAAGAAACTGCGGGCGGCGCTGGGAGATTCCCCGGAAAATCCACGCTACATTGAGACGCTGCCGCGGCAGGGGTACCGGTTCATTGCACCAGTCGAGGAGATCGCGCTTGCTGAGTTGGCGGCTGCGATCCCACCCACCGAGACGGTTGAAATGCCGACAGTGCCAGCGCTTCAGCGCCGTTGGCCGCTCTGGCTCGGCATCGCGGCACTTCTCGTCGTACTGGCCGCCGGCATTGTCGCCTGGTCTCGAGCGCGTGCACGGACGCCGCTTCCGACGCGCCTCACGATAGCCGTGTTGCCTTTCGAAAACCTTACCGGAGACGCCGCGCAAGACTATTTGAGCGATGGCCTGACTGAAGAAATCATTGCGCAATTGGGCCGAATGGATCCGGAGCACCTGGGATTGATCTCACGGACTTCCGTAATGCATTACAAACACGGGAATGAGGAAATAGGTCAGATCGGCCGCGAGTTAGGCGTGCAGTACCTGCTGGAGGGCAGCGTCCGGAGGGAAGCGGACAGGGTGCGAGTGACCACCCAACTGATCCAGATGAAGGACCAGACCCGTGTCTGGTCACGACAATACGATCGCGAACTGAACAGCCTGCTAGCGCTACAGAGCGAGATCGCACAAGAGACGGCGGACGAGATTCAACTGACACTCGGGAGAGGTCCCAAACCAATTGCCGCGAGTCGCAAGCTCGCTCCAGATACCTCCTACGCAGCGTATGACCTTTACCTGCGAGGGCGATACTTTTGGAACAAGCGGACAGGCGAAGGTTTTCGACAAGCAGCGGATTACTTCCAGAAGGCTATCGACAAGGACCCGAATTACGCGCCGGCTTACGCTGGTCTGGCTGACACCTTTGCCCTGATGAGCAGTTGGACACAGGTTCCGCAGAATGAGTTCATGCCGAAAGCGCGCGCGGCCGCTTTGCGAGCACTTCAACTGGACGACAACCTCGCGGAGGCGCATACATCCTTAGCGCTGATTGCAGAGAACTATGACTACGATTGGCAGACGGCAGAGAAAGAATATCGAAGAGCGATTGAACTGGATCCGCAATATGCCACGGCCCATCAATGGTATGCCGAGTGCCTGTCGTTCGAGGGACGCTTCGCGGAAGCATTGTCGGAGAGCGAGCGTGCGCGGCAGCTAGACCCGCTATCGTTAATCATCGCAACGGATCAAGGGGCCATTCTCTATTACTCGCGACAATATGATCGAGCTATCGATCAATTCCATGTCGTGATCGCCATGGAACCGAACTTCGCGCGCGCACACATGGTGACCCTGCCATACGTAGAAAAGGGAATGTTTCAGGAAGCCCTGGCGGACACGCAATCTTGGCAGGCGAATGATTCCCGGGCGTGGGAGTCGCAAGCCTACATTTATGGGCGTTCCGGTGACATGTTGAAGGCTGAGCGGGCACTTGCAACCGCGAAGTGGAATAGGACGCGAAGAACGGACACGTTGGACCTAACGGTCGTACAGGCTTACGTCGCAATGGGCAAGAAAGAGGAAGCCATATCGGTCCTGCAAGCCGCTTACCGGCAACATTCCAACCTCGTGACGAGCCTCAAGGTTGATCCAGCGTTCGACCCACTTCGGGGCGACCCACGCTTCCAGGAATTGTTGCGGCACATTGGGTTGGGACAATAGTTTTTCCGCACGTCAACCGTGGCGCTTGTCTATAGCCCTCTGGTCAGCTTAACTTCGCGCAAGAAATCGTAGACCGCGGAAGGGGCGATGGTATCGAGTCCTTCCTTGTGCTGTTTCCGAAAAGCAGCGCCGAGGCTAGCATCAAACTCCAGTTTCACGCGGTCGCAATTGGCTTTGAGCACCCTGCGCAAGGTCACATTGTCCGAGAGGTTGGGACGCTCGTACCTGATGCGGATCGGCCAGCGGCGCAGCACTTCCGGGGGAAGATGCGCGAGGGATGAAGGGTTGGCACTCGCGACGACGGTCACGTTGTCATAGAACTGTTTCATGCCCTGGGTGGCGATCTTGAAACTTTCGTAGTGACGTGGGTCGAAAGTCATGTCGTCTATGTAAAGCACGGTCCGCCAAGGACCCTCGGCCATGACGCGAGCATACTCACGAATCTGTCCGAGATGCTCGGATGAGATGAGGACGAGCTTCAGGCCATCGATCTCGTGGACGAGTGCTTGTAGTGAGAGCGTTTTTCCGACGCCTCCTTCCCCCTCGAGCAGAGTAAACGGCATGTGGCTTCCCTTGACGAATGCGGTGAGCAGGGTGCGGAGGCGAGCGACATTAGCCTCCTGTCCGACGACCTGATCGCTCTTGGCTTCTCCCACTTCCACAGGTTCCAGATCGCCCTGCCGGCCTGCTTCGAAGACTTTGTACTTGGCGAGTGGATCCTGATTCCGGCGGTGCATGAACGCCACTACACTCGAGAGTTCTTCCCCCCAATCAGGTGAGTTGGCGAGTCGCTGATAGAGCTCGTTTTCAGCGATACCGTTAGCATCGCGCAAGGCGAGTATCTGGTCGCGTTGGGTATCTTCGAAAGCGGGCATTTGTCGCATGGCGGCGATGAAATCCGAAGCTACGCCCGCCCCGGTCGAGGCAATCCTTCGAGGAGCGAAGCCCAAATACGTCGGAACGCGAATGGGTTCCTTCACCAAGGCTTCGTGGATTTCGAAGAGCAGGGAGGCGTACTTAGAAAAAACGGCTTCAACGTCGGACTGATAGAGGAGTTGGAGAGCGCGGAGAAACTCTTTCGCATACTCCTTTAACTCTGCGCCGGCGTGATCGAGAGATTCCTTCGTCAGAAACGGATGGGTGACGAACGTATGGGCGGCCAACTGCCGGAAGAAGATGTCGTGATAGCAGGAGCAGACCGTGGGAGAATTCTTGCCGGTATAGGTGAAGAGCAAAACCTGCTGCTGTTCGAGGTAGAGGCTGATGGCATCGGCTGCGAGCTGAACATCGTGATCGCTGGGGCCGAACATCACGCGGAAGACGGGGGTTACTCTTTCGTAGAGCTTCTCGAGTGACTGAATATTCTGGCCTTCCAGTGCATCGAGGATGGTCTTTGATAAAGAATTCAGCTCTTCTTCGAGACGAAACATGGCGCGCGAGAAGGGAATGGTGTCGAGTCCCTTCTGATTCCACGTCACGGGACTGTACGTGACGATATTGTTCAGGGAGATCGTGAACTTCCAGGTGTCGCGCAAGAGCGCATTGGTACGAAAAGCGAAATTGCTGAGGGCATCGTTGAGATTGGCCATGGAGATCGCCTGATGCGCCGATTGTACGGCGAAGATTTTGGCGCAGTCAGAGCGATCACGCGACGACCAGGCGTCTATGCCAATTCGGGCCTCAGAGACAGGAGCTATTTTTCGCTTGAGTCGATGGACTGAAGCGCTTCCACGGTGGCGCGTCCGCGTGGCCGGATATTCTCCACGCTTTCTAGAAGAGCCGCTTCTTTTTCCTGCAAACCGCGCTGTTTTGCCAGGCCAGCCAGTTGCATTGCTTGATCGACGATATCGCGGCCTACCGATAACAGGTGCGCGAGGGCATCTGCGTGAGGTTTCCAGTTGTAAGCAGTGTGGCGCGTTGCTTCGAATTCATGCAATTCCGACATCAGGCGGGCGTCGAGCGCGGTCATCTGCATGAGGCGTGCGACATAATCCGCACGAAAACTTTTTTCATCCCCGTAGTCGGCACGAAACGCTTCGACTTCCGCGGTGGTTAGGGTGATGTTTCCATGAGGCAACGGTACAACCTGGGATGAGTGCTCGTCCGCACTGCGCACGAAACTTCGAATCGTCGCCTGCGTGCTTTCCAGCGCCTGGGCTTGCACGTCCGCAACGCTGCTGGAACTGCGTGGCATAACGTGCGCGGGTGCGTTCGTGCCCGAAGAACGAGCGGGATCGGCAGGGAAAAGATTTTCCTTAGAGGACTCACCCGCTGCCGAGGGAACTGCGTCGCGGGAGCCTGTCGCATTCGGCTGCGCGGTGTTTGCCATGCTGGAACGTTGTTTCCGCAAAGTTTGTTTGATCTGCGAGACCTGCTGAAACTCTTCCTCGGCCAAACCGGTTTCTTCGTTGATGATCCTGCCTGCACTCAACTTCGCACTTTGTTCGGCAGTTAGCTCTGTACCGGCGGGGACCATCATATTGCCGCCATCACGCTCCATGTTGGCAGCGAACGTCTTCACGTTTTTCGCAGCCTGAATGAAGAGCAGGTCGAAGCGGCGGTGGAAGAACACGTTGTACGAAGCCATGACCGACAACACCCGGGGATGCAAGAATGAAGGAGCGAGGGTCTGCTTCATATCGCGAACTTTTTGCATGATTCCGCTGTCGATCAGTTCGTCGAAATGCCGGAATCCCTGCACGTCGCTGCGAAGGCGCTCAAACTCACGCACCAGTTGCATGTGCTCGTTGGGAGGGTCGGGCATGGTTTTATTGCGGTAGATCTTTCTCAGTTCAGTTTCAAAAAGCGAGGTAGCCTGGGCATCTTCGGCATCCTGGAGATCGCCGGCATCTTCACGCACCAGGGATCGGAAGAGTGCAGTGGCGATCACATCCGCCTTGTCGCGGTCTTCACGTCCACGATTCGCCTTCGCTTCGAACATCCGCAGGATTGCTTCGGCAGCCTTTCGGTGCTCCTCAATGCGAAATCCGTCGCGAATCATCTGTGGGGTGACGGCGCGATCGAGCAGCAGAACAAAGCGGTGCAGGACGTCGGTATCGTGTGCGATCGAAGTGGGAACTGGAACTTCATGCCCAAATGAAGTTTCCAATAAGAATAAGTAGAAAGAGTGCACGATGGAGAGGTCCTGCGCTAGGAAAACCTCTGCCGGGCTAGTATGTTCAGTCATTCTCGTTATCCACGCGAAACTTATCCATCAGCGAAAATCGAAGCCTGACGGTTCTTTCGCCTGCCTAGATGTTGGCGTGTTGCCAAGCTATGCGAACGTTACAGCAAGTCCAGCGCCCTTTTCAATATCACGTTTAGTACTAGGAAGGATAACAGCCTCTTACTTAGTCCTCTAACAGAATTCACGCGGTGATTCATCGGCCCGCGATCCTCTCAGCGGGTTCGATTGTCGAGCCGGCGCTATAATCCACTCTTCGTCCCCCAAGAGACTGCGTTCCAAAGGAGCATGTAAGTGACGACTCCGTCGTTGAATCCCGCCCAGCCAGTCAGAGACCCTGAACTGGTGCAACTGCCGCGGGAGCGTCGGATTACCATGTTCGCCTTAGCGTGCCTGGTTTTTTTACCACCTGCGGCGGGGCGTTTGGTCTTGAGGCGTTGATCGGAGCGGTGGGGCCGGGCTGGGCCGTAGTGTTCATCCTTGTTACTCCATTCGTATGGAGCTTGCCGACCGTGCTCATGGTTGCGGAATTGGCGACCCTCATGCCCGAAGAGGGCGGTTACTACGTCTGGGTTCGCGAAGCACTGGGACCAGCCTGGGGAGTACAGCAGGCCTGCTGCACGATGACTACCGCTGTGGTGTGGCTGGCGATGTATCCGGTGCTCTTCGTCAGCTATCTCGCATTCTTTTTTCCAGGCCTCGGAGTCTCAGATGTGGCCCATCCCGGATGGAGCGCGCTGCTGCGCTGGGCGATCACGGTGCTGGTGATCGGATCGGGGATGGCGCTGAATCTGCGCGGCGCTCACGAGGTAGGAAGTTCCGCGAAGCTCAGCACCTATTTTGTCCTGGGCGTTTTCGTCCTGTTCTTGCTGATCTGGATAGTGCGGACGCCATCAGCAGGTTCGTTTGCGAGCATGCATCCACAACGATCTTGCGTCAGATCACAGGGGAGCTTTGCTGCTGGGGCTTTCGGTCGTCATCTTCAACTACTCCGGATGGGACAATGTTTCCACTTATGCTGGCGAGGTGGACGAACCACAACGCAATTACCCACGGGCCATGGGCATCGCGCTTCTGGTCCTGGTTCTCTCGTACCTGCTGCCGGTGCTCGCGGGGATCACGATCACGACAAAAGCCGAAGTTTGGAGTTCGGATGCCGGCTGGCCAGTCATCTCGCAGTTGATGGGAGGAAGATGGCTTGGCTTACTGGTGGCTGCAGCGGGATTGGTGTCGACGTGGGGATTATTTAACGGGCAACTCCTGTACGTATCGCGGCTGCCTTATGCCTTGGCGATCGACGGTTGGCTTCCGAAAATTTTTGCGAGGGTGTCGTCCGGTACCGGTGTGCCCCGCGCGGCAATTTTCTGCTTCTGCGGAATCGCCGCGCTCTTTACCGCGCTGCCGTTCGGCAATCTCGCCGTCATCCAGTGCCTGCTTTACTCGATCGCGCTGACGCTTGAGTTTCTGTCGCTGATCACGCTACGGGTTCGACATCCGAAGGCACACCGCAGCTTTCGTGTTCCTGGAGGATGGTGGGGACTGGCATATGTCTGCGTTACGCCGTTCGCGTTCGCGTCCCTGGTGCTTTACGCCACGCTACGCGACTGGCGATTGTATCCGGGGCAACTGATGATCGTGCCGGCGGTTGTGGGCATGGGGATCGGATTGTATTTTCTCCGTCGCAACGTCGCAGGGCCGCGTGGCATCCGGCGATTCGAGGCGGCACAAAGTATTGCCGAATAAATTTCTAATCTGGCGGAAGTTTTGATCCTGGATCTGCTAGTTCCTTGGTCATCTTTACAACTGGTAAAACTTCTCCATTCGGCAAGGGAATGTTGATGGCTTCCCGCTCCTCGTAGCCCTTCAGCTTATAAAGCGGTACGCCGGTGAGCGTCGAGCCCATCTCGAGGCGAGTGAATCCGGCGGATGCGGCAGCCTCTTCGCAGTGCTTCAAGATCAGCGTGCCCAGACCAAGGCGTGCGAAGTCAGGGTGAACGAAGATCGCTCGAATTTTAGCGGCGTCGGTTTTGGGATCGAGCAATTCGCTTTGACGATTCGGACCGCCATCGCTGCCGAAGAGCGTTCTGCGATTGCTCCAGCCTCCACAACCGACGATCTGTGGGCTGCCATCGGCCGTCGCAAGTTCTGCGACGAAGTAGGTTCCGTCGGCGACAAGCTGAGTGTCGAGACCGAGCGCGTGTCCAAGGGCACCCTCGATCTGCGCGGGGGTGTAGTCGCTGGCCTGCAGGCGACGTACCGATAGCTCGATCAATCGGTGAAGCTCCGGGATGTCGGCGGCGATGGCAGGACGAAGGCGAACATTCGCGGCGGTGAGGGGCATACCAATAGCTCGAGGGAGGAGTGTACCGCGACAAAAGACGGTCAATCCATGCGGCCGCTCAGAGAAGGACAGGCCTGCGTGAACGACAATGGCTTCACGGGGGTGTCCCGACGGCCGTGAACCACGAGAAGAAGGGGGAGAAGACCGCATCAAGTATCGTCTAAGTATTTTAGTTACAGTCTGATAGAATCGTTTCAAGCCTTTCTTTAGTTGCGCCGCACGGAATTCCGAATGTCCTACAGAGGCCATGAGATTCAGGGAAGTGTCTCTCTTTTCAACAACTCTGCAACTTCTTTACGGAGATGGCATCCAACGATGCAGGCATGGTTTGCTTTCGCGCTTGCGTTTCAACAGCGAGTGCGGGTAGTATCACAAATGTCCTCCAAAAGAGCCGCACTTCCCGTGCTGGCACTCCGGCAACGAAACAGTTTCAAGCGTTCCGGTCGATTTTGATGAAGACTTTCCAGCCGTAGCCTGTAAGTGAGAACAGCACGCAAAACTGCGCGAGCCGACGTCAGGTTTCTAACGGCAGAGTACGTGGGTAATCAAGTAAGGCAGGACAAGAGAGAAATATGAGTGAAGGACCGAACCATCCTTCGGGTCAACCACCCGCGGGAGGCAGAGGCCGCAGGCGGCGTCGTGGACGTCGCGGTCCAGGTGCAAAGCCCGGACAACCCGGCCAGCAACAGGGGCAGCCTGTTCAAAATCAACAGTCGCAGCCACAAGGCGGTGACCCGGCAGGCGGCTTTAAGGGCCGCGGACAACGCAAGCGTTTCCGTGGCGGCAAGAAATTCGGCAAGCCGCAGCGGCAAAACGAAAATGCGCAGCCCGGAGTGTTCAGCGCGCCGATGGATCACAGCTATCGCGCGAACGGCAACGGCGACTTCAACGGCAACCACAATGGAAACGGCAACGGCAATGGGACTGGTGCTCCGCGTCATTTCGGCAGCCAGCAGCCGCCCGCAAAGGTCTATCGCGAGCCCCATCTGGAGCCGGTAGCGGCGGGTCAGCCCGACGACGCAACGCGCATCTACGCGTTTATCGAGGACCTGTTTTTCCTCGCCAAGATCCAGGAAACGGCGCGAAAACTCAACGTAAAAGTTGCGTTCGTGAAGACCGAGAAAGACATCCTGGAGAAGGTCGAAGCCGCCGGTGAGAAGCCATCGCTGATCATCTTTGATTTAAACAATCACCTGGCGAATCCTTTGAAGACGATTCCAAAGCTGAAGAAAGAATTCAAGAAAGAGACCAACATTCTCGGCTTTGTCTCGCACATCCAGGGCGATTTGAAGTTGAAAGCGATCGAGGCGGGTTGCGATACCGTGGTTCCGCGCTCGGCGTTTTCACAGAACTTGCCGAACCTGCTCCGGCGTCACGGAGCTCCGGACGAGATCGAAGAAGAAGTTCAGTAGTTCGACGCCCATGCTGCTGCTTCCCGTCGGAGGAGCGCGGCATTGGCGTTGCTCTTTGTCCGCGATTCATAAATGCCCGGCAACGCCCTGCAGGCGATGTCACTCTAAGCCAGAGAGGCCACATGTCTCTCACTCGCGCTTTCGAAGTTAACGAAGTCGCCGGCGATCTCCGCCCGATCTACGAAGAAGTCCGCACCGCGCTCGACCTGCCTTTCGTCCCGACCATTATCAAAGTAGCTGCGGGAAATCCAAAGTACCTTCGCGAGATGTGGGAGGACCTTTACGAAGTCGCGGCTTCTCGCGAGTTTCACGCCGCGGCTGATGTGCTCTCGCAGTTTGTGAACGCCCGGGTAATCGGCACGAACTGGCAGTTTTCCAGCCAGGAGCGTGCCCTGGCGGCACAGAAATTCTCGCCCTCCGACGCGCGCATGATGGCGGGTGTGGCCGCGACCTTCCAGCGGGCTTTGCCACGGTTGGCACTTTTTGCGCGCCTTATGCAACGTGGCTACAGTGGCGGACAGTCAGGACGTGTGAGCGCCAGACATGCGGCTTCGCCCTTTGCGCGGATGATCACCCTGCATGTTCCGAACGAGAGTGAAGCGTCCCTGCGGACCTGGATGACCTATTCGGAAATCAAGCGCACGACCGGCGCGAAGCAGGTGCCAAGCCTGTTCCGCGCGCTCTCTCCGTTTCCCGGGTACCTCGCCTCGGTATGGGTCGATACCAGGAAACTCTTTGCGGACCGCGATTTCCTGCGTGCGCGCGATGAAGTATCGCGGCGAAGCTTAACGCTTTTGCATGGACTCCCCGTCGGCGATCATCGCGAGGCGCTGGATGACCTGACGCCCGGGCAGTGGAATGAGATCGAACAACTGGTGGATAGTGATTCGCGCCTGTTGCCGCAATTTGCGCTGGGCGCGGCCGTGTGGCGACGATCGTTTGCGAGTGAACAGAACCAGCTAATGGTGGGCTAAGGGCTGTTCAGGCGACCGCGAACGAAGGTGGTAGGCGTTCGCGCAATTAGGGGAATAGCCTCGGCGCGGCATGGCGTTTACGCTGGGTGCATGGGGTTTTCTAAAATCTGTCCGGAATGTGGCACGCACGAAATCAAGGCGCTTACGCCGATGACCGAGAGTGGGCCCGCCTATCTCTGTGAAAACGGTCATTTTTGCCTGGAGCCGCTACCGGCGAAGTTAAATCTTGCTGCCAGCCGGCCGGCAAAGAACGTCGCTAACGACTAGCCTGGCGGCCACTTCATATCGCGCCCACCGATTAAGTGCAAATGCAGGTGGAACACCGACTGGCCCGATTTCGGGCCCACGTTGTACACCGTCCGGTAGCCCTCTTCGATCTTGTACTCTCTTCCCAATTTCGCTGCGACCAATTGGCAATAGCCGAGGATCTCGGCATCTTTCGCGGTTGCTTCCTTCAGGCCAACGATGTGCTCGCGTGGAATGATCAGGAAATGCACCGGCGCCTGTGGGTTGATGTCCTGAAAAACGAAGACCTTTTCGTCTTCGTAGATTTTTTTCGACGGGATCTCGCCGGCGATAAGCTTGCAGAAAAGACAGTCGGCCATTGATGCTCCTACGACAAAGGATAACTGACGATGCGCCAAGCTGCCCAATACCCAGGTTCCGCTCCGGTTTTCACATCATTCGTGAGAATTGCGCATTTGCAAGCAGCGTCATGATCGGCGATTAAACCGAATTGATTGAGTGTTATATCGAATTCGTCCCGATACTTTTTCTCGAGAGAGTTGCACAAAAACGAATGCTGCAACATCGGACCGAATTCGTCCAGGTTAACGAGATCACTACCAAGAACTGTCGCTCCTGTCGAGAGAGCTTGGCCCGAAGTGATCATCTCGTACACGCCTGCTTGCACCGTGCCCTTTGGGAGGGCCGCCTTTGCCAATAGTTCCGCGCGAAATTCCGGAGCCAGGCCGATTCCAAGGACCAGGAGATCCTCGCTTTGAAGGTAATACTTTGCGAGAAGCGCTCGTGCCTGATTCAGAGATCGACAGACGTTTGGGAATCCAATCTCATTGCCGATTGTCTTTCCGATCTCTTTCGACATCGCCGGCAAAACGGCGGGATCAATTCCGAATGCTGCTGCGTGCCCAATCGAATCTGCATCGACATCGCCCATCCAGTCGATCGCCCAATCATCCGGAAAAAAGTTATCATTAACACAGCGCGATAAAGAAACTAGTGGACAAGGAAGCTCGGGACGGCCCTCACGAGCATAATCTCTGACATATTTTGTGATGAAGTATCCGCCGCAGATGAAATCCTGGATGTCGGGCACGGGGAAATTCTAATCGAGACGCACGAGGAAGACGTTACCTTCATCGACATGCGTTTCGCGAGCCACTTCCTGGGCTCGGCTCTTATCGTCCTTCGGAACCTTGACGCGAACCCAGTAACCGCCATCGGGAGCCGGGAACTGAATTACTTGCGTAGTTTCGAAACTCTGCAACAAGTGTTCCTTTAGCCGGATCGCATCCTTCTGATGGGGAATCGCGCCGATCTGCACACACCAACGGCCGCCATGGTCGATGGGCGAAGGTGCGCTGAGCACCTCCAGCTTTACAAGAGCCGTTCCAGGGCGCCACACGTCGACGGCCTTGGCCGCCCCCATGGATAAATCGATGATGCGGTTCGGTACGAAAGGACCGCGATCCGTGATCCGCACCACCACCGAGTGCCCGGTCTTTTCATTGGTCACGCGCACCACGCTGTTGAGCGGAAAATTCCGATGGGCGGCGGTCATAGCGTTCATATTGAAGACTTCGCCATTCGATGCCCGGCGATTATGGAACCCGGGCCCATACCAGCTGGCATAGCCTTCTTCGGTGAACAGAGCGCGACCGGATCGCGGTCCGCGAGCAGTTTCGGCTGGTTCCGTGGGCTCGGGTTTTGTAGTCGGAGCAGGCGTTGGCGGTGGAGGCGGTGGCGGAATCTCTACGCGCGACTGCTTTTTTCCGCCGCAGGACGCGAGTACGAGCAGGACGGCCAACACCGCGGAAAGGCGGAGGGTGGAACGTCGTGAGCGTCCGTATTGGCAGCAAGCAAGCAGCCGCATTAGGGCTTTTTCTCGTCGGGAGGCGACGCATTCGCGCCGCTCTGCTGGTCCATGAAATCGGCGAACTTGGCGAGCTTGTCAGCGGCGATCCGCAGGCCGCGGCTGGAGTGCTCGCGCACCGCAGGCACGACCTCGTCGTTGAGGTACGCAATCAGCTTTTCCGACTCGCGATCGATACGATTGGTCGCTTCGTGGATCGCGCTGTTGAAACGCTCGTCGAACGGACGGTTCTTGGGATCCGAAGACATAGACTCTCCCGCGATACGGATGCCAGGGCATTCCGATTATGGGCTTGCGCTTGCGGCGAAGCAACGGGGAGCATACGACTTACAACCCGGTTTCCGCCACCCCCGAAAAGTACGAACCCTTTCCATGTCCGCAAGTTGCTCGAAAAGTGGTTAAACGAAAGAGGCTGGACAGGGCTGCCGGGTTGGCTCGGTGGGGAGGATCGGAGAGCGGGTTTCCCGCAGCGATTGTAAAAATCGTTACGCGATGCAAAATTAATTATCCCCATACAAACAATGGCTCTAAGATGGCGTCATACAGGGCAGCAGGAAGTCAGCAAGATGAACCTGGGATCGCGACAATTCGTGGCCGCCGCGCTGATTTTCTGCCCGCTCGTTGTCGGGGCACAAGAGGCGCAATTACCTTCGGCCCCATCCGCTGTCATCGCGGAACGAGGCTTCCAAAAGGCTCAGTCCTTGACGTTTACAAATGGCCCAGTGCGCGAGGTAGTCCCTACGCCCTCGTCGCGGTTAGACAGCACCCAGAAGTTCAGCAGCTTTGTCGAACAATCGATGTCGCCTTACGCGGCCTTCAGTTCAGCGATTCAAGCTGGGTTTCATCCTGTAGGCAGCAACCCGCAATACACCGAGAATTATGCGAACCGCATGGGAAAAACCATGGCAGACAGTACCGAAGAAGCGTTCTTTACCAAGTTCCTCTTGCCCTCGGTGCTGCACCAGGATCCTCGGTACCACGCGTCAACTGAGAACGGTACGGTGGATCGGGCGTTCTACGCGATTTCGCGGGTGCTAGTGGGACGCAATGATAATGGAAAGCCGACCCTGAATACTTCGGAGTTGGTCGGAGCCATGCTGGCAGCATCCATTACGAGCGCATACCACCCCTATCGTCATCCAACCAACGGACGGGCTGCCGGGAATGCTGCAACAACAATCGGCGCGGACGCGGGCATCAACATGCTGCGCGAGTTCTGGCCCGACATACGCAGCCGCCTGATGGATGGACCGAAAATCATGCAGAGCCTGGTAACCCAGTTCGGGCCTCGAATCCAAGCTTCCGCCGTGCCCGCCAATCAATAACTTCCGCGCAACTCCGCGGCTGTCCCAGTGACTATCGTAATGTTTCCCCCTTAACCCTGACGGGATACATTCTCCAACGGGGGAAGTATGAATCGCATTGGATCAAGTCTGCTGCTCGCGTTGATGCTCTCGTTGAGTTGCGAGCTGGCGATAGGCCAATCGAAGCTATCCAATGGTGCGTCTGCTACCGCCATACTTCATGACGGGGCCCCGGTGGAACTTTGCCTGGCGCGTACCGTTTCTTCCGAAAGCGACCAACCCGGTGAACTCGTAGAATTCACAGTCAAGCGTGATTTGGTAGCCGGGGATAGGGTCCTGCTGACGGAAGGGTCCACGGTCTATGGGAGGGTAGTTGCTTCCCGATTGGACGATCGGAATACCGGAACCGCCGGAATGCTCGAGTTTCGGCTGGAATCAATCAAACTGGCGAACGGCCAGGAAATCCCGCTGCGTACAATTCGCCAGCTTCCGACGGAAGCGAATGCCGATTTACGACCGGAAACGCTCACCAACCTGGTGAATTCTCCGTATGGTCCTTTTGCGCACTTTACCAACTTGCCGATTGTCACCGTTCCCAAGAATTCACTTTTGACGCTGTACGTGGCTGCCGATGTAATCGTTGGATCTTCATCTTCGATGATGATGGCCGCACCGGTGGCGAATAGCCAGCCGGATTCGCTGGCTGCCCACATCGTGCATGGCAACAGCGGTACGAAGTCTCTGGGCGAGATCGCTCGCGAGCAGCGCGAACGCGGCAAGATCAGCGGCGGCATGGTAAGCGGCACACAATAGACTTTTGGGCCCGTACGACCTCCGGAGCGGCAGACCTCAATCTGCCGCCTTTTTTTGGCCGGTGATCCCTTCAAAACCAATAACATAGCCCTGTGATGCAGGTCACCGTTTGATGTTCGATTGTGCAGCTAAGCCTGTGTTCACGCCCGTTCCCCGCTAAACCATTCCCCGAAAACGCTGTACCCCGTAACCTTGCATTAACCAAGGTGTGGGAACCCGTCTATCCGGCTACCCCCAAGCTCTACTATCTAGGCAGACGAGAGGCAGAATGCACAAGCCAGTTAAATATTTCGAGAAAGCTCTGACATTTGGCGCGAAGGGCGCATGGGTCGTTTTCGACAAGCTCAACAGCATCAAGCAGAATCCCTCGTTCACGCCGAAGTGGAGCGATAAGCCCCTTTTGAAGTCGTATCAGAAGTCGAAGCCGCCGCTGGGCTGGCCGCGTACGACCGACTCGCTCTGTCCGAAGTGCGTTCCGGAAATCCGCAATGCCATCGTGGACGGCAAGATGCCGCACGAAGTGCTGCTCAACGAGCGCGCCGGCGAAATCAAGGCGCAGATCATCGAGCGCGACGGCAAGATCCTGATGGTGAAGGACTGCCCGAAGCACGGTCACTTCGAAGACCTGATGGCGATGGATCCCGCGTTCTTCAAGCACCTGGAAGAGGTCTTCCCGGGCCGCGACATTCGCGCCCACAATGACGAGAAGCTCCACCACCACGGCAGCTCGACGGTGAAATACGGCCGCGGCTCCGTGCTGACGATTGACCTCACGAACCGCTGCAACATGATGTGCGATCCCTGCTTCATGGACGCGAACCAGGTTGGCTTCGTCCACGAATTGCAGTGGGAAGAGATCAAGACGATGCTCGACAACGCGATCACCATCAAGCCGCGTCGCCAGATGAGCGTGCAGTTCTCCGGTGGTGAGCCGACGTTGTCGCCGTACTTCCTCGATGCGGTCGCGTATGCCCGCAAGGTCGGTTACAACTCCGTGCAGGCCGCGACCAACGGCATCGAGTTCGCGAAGAGTCCTGAGTTCGCCAAGCAGGCAGCGGAAGCCGGTTTGCGTTACGCTTACCTGCAGTTCGACGGTATCGGCAACGCTGCCAATTCTCACCGCGCGGTCGGCAACTTGTTTGACGTGAAGCTGCGCGCCATCGAAAACCTGCACAACGCCGGTGTCGACATCGTTCCGGTCACCACGATCGTGAACGGCGTCAACAACGAGCAGGTGGGCCGCATCATCCAGTTCGCGCTCGATAACCCGAAGCGCATTTCGTTCCTCTCCTTCCAGCCGGTTTCGTTTACCGGCCGCGATGAAGAGATTACCGACGAGCGTCGCGAGGCGCAGCGCTACACGCTCAGCCATCTCGCCCACGACGTGAAGAGCCAGACCGGACTCGGCGAGCCGACCCGCGACTGGTTCCCGATCAGCTTCATGAGCACCTTCAGCGACTGGGCCGATCTTACGCATGGTCCGAACGCCGACTGGGGTTCCTTGAGCTGCGGATGCCACCCGAATTGCGGCGTCGGCATGGCGCTGATGATCGATAAGGAAACCAAGGAAGCCGTTCCCGTCACCGCGTTCCTCAATGGCGACAATATCGCCAAGGACGTGGCGAAGGTGAATGACGCTGCCCGCGGACGCTTCCTGAGCGTGCTCGGTATGGCGCTCGCGCTGGGACGCAACTACGATCCGTTCAAGGCTCCGAAGCATTTCAAGTTCATGGACTTGATGAAGAAGTTCGACAAGACCTTCGCGGCGACCCCGGGCGCTGAAAAACGGTACGGCAAGAGCACGCCGGACCGCACGATTGAAGACATTAAGGTCCGCCGTCAGGACCGGTGGAATTTCCTCTTCGTGGCCGGCATGTGGTTCCAGGACTTGTTCA
>PLWX01000324.1 GCA_003151155.1 Acidobacteriaceae bacterium | reverse complement strand
ACCTCCATTGATCAATCGGCCCGGTCCTCACGGATCGGGCTTTTTTATGGAGGGAGCGAAGACTAGAACTAGCTCGCGGAAAGAGTTTGCGCTTGCGTGTGGCTGGCCAGAATCGCAAAGCCAATCACGACAGCCGTCGCGAGTAGCATAACTCGCGCAATCGGACCCGCATGGGCGATCGGATCGCCGAACAATGCGCGCAGCAGCCCCACGCTGGCACTCGCGGAACAGAACGCAAAGTAGGCTCGCTCTTTCGCGCCGCGCGAATATCCCGTGAGGACCAACAGCACGCTGCTGACGATGAGGTACACGCAGAAGATTGCAATATTCCCGGCAGAGAACGCATGTTGCGGATACAACAGTCCTGCCTTAGGACGTGCGGTAAGACCGATGACTGCAATGCCCAGGAACACGATCGAGTGCACCAGCGCAATGAGCGCCCGCTTACGGTTGGTGAGGATGCCGTACGACTCCATGGCATCCAGTGTAGGCAGGACACAAATTCGTCGTCTGCGACATAAGTCACAATTTCAAGTGGATTGCAGCAAGCTGAATAGCAGTACCCCGAGCACAACGAGGGTCAACCCCACGTACAGCCAGTCATGTTCCAGCGCGAATGCCGCGATGGAAAACAGCACTCGCGCGATCGGCGTGGCAATCAGCAACAGCAGCCCGAGTTGAATAATGGACTGCGGATCCAGCGAGCCCGCGCCGCGCACCACGCCGGAGATTGTCTTCAGCGGCTGCGCGACCCCACGAAAAGTACCGTAGTCGGTATGCCCATGGGCTGCTTGATGGAGATACATCACCCCTCCGGCAAGCACCACAAATGCCGAGAGCAGCACGCCGGCCCGGAGCAACTGTCCGATGATCTGTTCCGCACTCTGATCATTCATGCGCATCACAGGTGCCCCGCCAGACCGTTGTAAATCATCTCCACACCGAGCACGACAATCACTCCAGCGAAGATCCATCGCAGCACGGCGACGCGTGTTCTCACCAGTACTTTCGCTCCTACCATCGACCCCGCCAGGACTCCCAGCATCACCGGCATCGCAAGCGTTGGGTTGATGTAGCCTCGGTTCAGATAAATCCCCGCGCTGGCCGCAGCCGTCACGCCGATCATGAAATTGCTGGTGGTGGTCGAAACTTTGAACGGAATGCGCATCGCCTGATCCATCGCAAGCACCTTCACCGCGCCCGAACCGATGCCGAGTAATCCGGAAAGCGTGCCAGCCGTAAACATCAAACCGAATCCTGCCGGCACGTGATGCACGTTGTAAGCTTCCTTCCCTGACTCACCAGGGAAGCTGCCATTCAGTCGCAGCGCACTCGCGATTCGATCGGGCGTCATGTCTGCCGGATGCGGCTGTTGCTTCCGCGACGATAAGTAAGCGGAGTACAGCAACACCAATCCGAAGATCACACCGATCCACGCAGTCGGAACCCGCGTCGCCAGATACGCTCCGGCAAGCGCGCCGAAGGTCGTCGCGATCTCAAGAAACATGCCAATCCGAATGTTGGAGTATCCTTCGCGCACGTAAGCTGCGGCCGCGCCAGAAGAAGTGGCAATCACCGAGATAAGTGAAGCCCCGATCGCATAACGGATGTCGACGTGAAAGAACAGCGCCAACAACGGTACGATCACCACTCCGCCTCCCAACCCGGTCAGCGCGCCGAGCAGGCCCGCTGCGAAAGACCCGAGCCACAGAATTGCGGTGAACGTCCAGACCTCCACGACCGTTCGTACCTCGCTTTTCTAGACAAATCAGCAAATAACCAGGAAGTAACTAGGGCACGGTAACCGACGTACTCTTTGCTTCACCTGCCATAAGCATAAACTTTTCCTGTCAACGGGTTTCCCCAGGCTCAAACTCCCCGCCCGTAGGAAGTGTTGTGATGCACGATAACGCTGGAATTGATTTCCGCTGCCGCACTCTTTGGACTGAGGTTGTTTCCGCTCTCGAAAATCGAGTCACCTCCGTCAACAGTTACGTACCCGAAGCCAACAGCCGCATCGCGTGCGAACAATTGAGCACCGAAGCGGTTCAGATTAAACACGCATCGGCGAACCGAAGAATTATCGCTTCCCTCGATCTCGAGGGCCACTCGATTCAGGTCAATAAATTTGAAGGAAGTAGCGAAGGCAAGGGCGACTCCGAGCAGGATCTGCCGCTGTCGCTTCTTGGCGATGGCGAACTGTACGTCACCGACGGCTACCAATTGCTGGCAAGCCCGGTAGAAGTGGCGAAATTCCTGATGTCGTCGCTGCTCGGCCAGCCTTCGCCGGCCGCCGCGTAAACTCTTATCGAATCGCAATGAAAAACCCAGCCTATTGCGGCTGGGTTTTATCTTCCACTTTTTGTGCGGCTTCGTCGGTCTTGCGCGCTGTCTTGTGGGCCGCCTTCTTGGTGCCTTTCTTGGTCGCGCGACCAGTCTTCTTCGCGGCATCCTTGGTGTCTGAGCCAGCGTCCTTCATATCCTGCTTCGGACCTTGGGTATCCTGCTTCGGCGCATCTTGCGCAATCGCGAGTGGCGCCACCGCGGCGCATAGCATCCCGGCGACGAACAGCTTGCGGAGAGTTGTCTTCATTAGAGACGCCCCATAAGTAAGAGGATCACGAGGATCAAAACGATCACGCCCAGACCCCCGCTCGGGTAGTAGCCCCAACCGCGGCTATAAGGCCACGACGGAAAAACACCGATCAACATTAAGACCAGGATTACTAGCAGAATGGTTAGCATTCAACCCTCCGTGTTAACGAACCTTACAATTCACGTTGGACGGAATTTCCGCCGCTCGGGATGCCCGCACGAATTTAGTTTGTGGATGGCGAGGCAGGTGACTCCGGTCCCCGTTCCGCCTTATGTGCGCGCACGTCGTCGAGCGCCTCGTTCATCTTTTTGTCGGCACGCATGCGGTCTTCCACCGAGTGCGACTCATCCGCTTCCATGCGCTTCTTTTCGTTGATTGCCTCGGCAAGTCGTTGCACGCGGTCCAATTGTTCCGGCGTAGTCTCGTCGCTCATAGCTAGTTCGATGCCAATTTACTTTCTTCACGTTGTAATTTTTGTCGTGTGAAGACAACTCAATTTCTATCGGCAGCCATGTATCCTACAGCGATGCGACTGATGTTATTGCAGGCCGGAGAGCCCGTTCTGCGCGTTCCAGCACAACCTTTATCGATGGAAACCATCACCAGTCGCGACATCTCGCGCCTCATCGAAGACATGCGCGAAACCCTTCAGGATGCTCCGGGAGTCGGCCTCGCTGCTCCTCAAGTCGGCGTTCCCCTGCAGCTTGCCATCATCGAAGACCGCCCCGAATATTCCAAGGACATCGCACCCGAAGTCCTCGCCGAGCGCGAACGCGTTCCCGTGCCCTTTCACGTGATCATCAATCCCGTGCTCAAGCCCATCGGGAAAACGCATGTGGAATTCTTTGAAGGCTGTCTCAGTGTCGAGGGATTTACAGCTCTCGTTCCACGCTACCGGCAGGTCCACGTGACTTGTCTCGATGAACTGGGCCAAAAGCGCACCATTGAAGCCTCCGGCTGGTACGCTCGCATCCTGCAGCATGAAGTCGATCACCTGAACGGAACGCTTTATATCGATCNNTCCCTGGAAGATGCGATTGCAGACCTGAAGTAACGGAGAAGATTTAACTGCCTGTAACCAGCCGCTGCGGCGGTTGGGGTATGCTCTCCGCTCATTTACCGGAGAACAGCCGCATGCACACCCAACATCAAACCTGCAATGCTCCCGTCCCGCATCATCTCCCAAAGCAGAATTGGACTACCCTCTGTCACAATCCGGTGGAAGCGAAGTGCTACAAGTGCGATCGGTTTTACTGCGACGATCATATCCGCAAGCATCCCTGCGACAGACAGGACGAGCATCCGGCTTCGGACTAGCGAGCCACGTTAAGCGACGATCCCCAAGCGCCTACCCACACGCTTCAAGGTCTCGAGCGCCTGCGTGAGCTGGTCATGCGTGTGTGTAGCCGTCATGATCGTCCGGATACGCGCTTTCCCTTCCTGTACTGTCGGGAACGCAATCCCCGTCGCCATCACGCCTTCGTCGAACAACTCTCGCGAAAACTGCATAGCCAACCTTCCTTCGCCGACGATGATCGGCGTGATCGGCGTCTCGCTGGCCGGCGTATTCTGGCCGCCAATATTGAAGCCAATGTTCCCCAGTTCTTTCTTGAAGAACCGCGTGTTCTCCCATAGTTTCTCAATCCGCTCCGGCTCCTGTTCCAGCACATCGAAAGCCGCAATACATGTCGCCGCCACGGACGGCGGATGCGACGTCGAGAACAGGAACGGGCGCGCGCGGTGATAAAGGAAATCAATCAGGTCCTTCGATCCGCAGACGTATCCGCCCAGGGCGCCAATCGCTTTCGAAAGCGTACCCACCTGCACATCGACCCGGCCATGCACATTGAAGTGATCAATGGTGCCACGACCGTTGCGGCCAAGCACGCCGGACGAATGCGCATCGTCGACCATCATGATGGCGCCGTATTTCTCCGCCGCATCGCACAATGCCGGAAGCGGACCAATGTCTCCATCCATGGAGAACACGCCATCGGTAATCACCAGTTTCTTCCCCGGCTGATCCTTCAC
>PLWX01000043.1 GCA_003151155.1 Acidobacteriaceae bacterium | reverse complement strand
GAATCTGATTTCATCCGAGCCTACACGTAAGTAGTGGCGAGCCTGAGTGTCTTTCAGGCTCATTTGCGCCGGTGTTTGCCTGACATCGGCGCGGCTTCGCTATCGACAGGGGCTTCGGATGAAATTACTTTTCGTATTGCAACTACTTCTGATCTCACTCTGCATCGTTAATCCGGCTAAGGCGCAGTCCTCTCGGACTGCTGGTGATCTGCACGGGACAGTGCAGGACATTACGGGTGGATCGGTTTCCGGTGCCGCTATTTTCCTGCAAAACACCAACACGAAATATCAAAGAATCCAAAACAACGAAGGAGACGGAAGTTTTCGGATTCGGGAATTGCCGACAGGCGAATATCGTTTGACGGTGAATGCTGTGGGCTTTCAGCAGTACGACGCAAAGATTACGATATCGCTGGGCGAGGTCTCCCAAGTCACTGTCCGCCTTGCTCCAGCGTCGGTTGCTCAACAGTTGACGATCTCGGCAGTGCCAGAGGGAATCGATGTCACGCAGACATCCGTGGCGACCACAATTGACCCGGAACGCATCGAAGAAGCCCCCGTTCGGAGTCGTAATTACTTAAGCTTTGTCCTCTTGGCCCCCGGCGTGAGCGCCGCGAATCCAGCGTCACCATCGAGCGGTCTCAGCTTGCCGGAAAGCGGCTTTAGCTTCGGAGGGCTGCGCCCTCGCAGCAATGCTGTCTATATTGACGGCGTTGACAACAACGACGAGTTCACTGGGGATAGTCGCACGGAGCTTTCATTAGAAACTGTGCGCGAGTTCCAAGTCGTCAATCAGGGGCTGATGGCCGAGGCAGGAGGCGCGGCAGGTGGTTCCATAAACGTCGTGATGAAAACTGGGGCGAATATCACTCATGGCGACGCTTTCATCTTTGCCGAGAACGGGAGCCTCGACGCTCGCCCGGCGCTCAAAGCCAATGGCAAGCCTGATCTGAGTCGTTACCGTGTCGGCTTGGCACTGGGGGGAGCGCTCAAGACAAATCGATCCTTCTATTACACCGCCTTCGAACAAGAACACGCACGCGGACAAGCAGCGTCCGAGATCGCACCCGATGCGATCTCGAAGTTAAATCCGCTTCTGGCGGGAAGCGGTATCAATGGGGTGAGTAGCCTTTCAAACGGGTTCTTCCCCATTTCCCGAGCGGAGACCGAAGCATCTGCGAAAATCGACCATCAGCTGACGCCAAATAGCTTGCTGTCGCTCCGCTATTCGTTTACCAACAACCGCGAGGTGAACGATGCATTCAATACCAGAGATTTGCTGGACTTCAGCACACGAGGGAGCACTTTCACTGAAGATCAAGCTGTGGCGGGCGGACTTACCAGTGTTTTCGGTTCGAGCCGAGTCAACGATTTCCGTTTTCAGTTTGCTGCACGAAGGGTTGGGCTTCGAACATCCGATCAAAGCGGTGTCGGAGTTCTGATCCCCGGTGTTGTTGAGTTCGGCCATCCTTATGCAGGAAATAGTCAGCATCACGAGAACCACTCTGAGATAAGTGACTCCCTTTCGCAATCGCACGGCAGGCATCTCTGGAAGGCTGGACTCACCATCAATCGCATTCACCTCAGGGCTTCTGTGCTGGACGGCTTCGGAGGGTTCTACGTTTTCCCCGATGTTGATTCGTTCTCACGCGGCACTCCGGGCTACTTTCAACAGGCGTTCGGGAATCCCGACACGAACTTCGCAGTCAATCGCTTCGCAGGGTTCCTGCAAGACCACTGGATGTTGTCATCTAAACTGACGCTCGACCTCGGAGCCCGATTTGACTATGAGCAATTGCCGACCCCTTTCGACCAAGACACGAATAATGTCAGCCCTCGTTTCGGGCTCGCATTCAGCCCTTCCAGAAACTGGGTTATACGCACAGGATTCGGGATGTTCTTCGACAGATATCCCTTAGCGTTTATCAATCAGGCCATGCAGAAGAATGGGCCACACGGGTTCGAGCAAGTCGTCGATCAGTTTCGCACTCCGGTTTCATTTCCGCTGACAACTTCCGCCATCCCTTTGTCCGAAGTTGCTCCATCAATTTTTCAGCCGCAACCCGGCATGGCTAACCCCTACAGCGAGATATCGACGCTGGCGGTGGAACACGCTTTCACGTCCAATCTCAGTGCGACCGCAACCTACACTTTCGTTCGGGGCGTGAAAATGCCAAGGACGACAAATACGAACCTACCGCCACCTTCGATGCTGACTCCCCAAAACTCGGCGGAGTTGGGCGTCTTCTCCCCTGAACCGCAACAGATCAGCAGACTCGTTTTCTCCAGTGCGAGACTCGATCCTCGCTACGACGCTATATACCAACTTCAAGACGAGTCCAGCTCCTCGTATAACGGACTGACTATTGAGGTAAATCGCCGTCTTGCAAATGAGTTCGAAGTGCTGGCTAGTTATACGATATCGAAAACCATTGACGACGCCTCGGACTTCGTGGAGTCACCGCAGAACCCCTACAATTTCCCCGCAGAACGCGCCATCTCGGCCAACAATCAGGCGCAACGATTCGTCGTCAGCGCACTTTTTGATTTGCCGATTGGTGATGAGGACAGCGAAACGAACAACGGTGCCCCATCCAGTTTATGGGTCAAGATTCTCTCAAACATCGAAATGGCTCCGATATTTACCGTTGGCAGCGGCCGTCCAGTCAATCCCATCACGGGGTTGGATTCGGCACGAACGCATACAATGCCCCTTACCTCTCGTCCCCTCGATTTTGCAAGAAACAGTCTCGTCACTCCGACGACTGCCGTTCTCGACCTTAGAATTCTGAAATTCTTTAAGGTTGGTGAACACGGCAAGCTCGATATCGTTGCCGAGAGCTTCAACCTGCTGAATCGGACAAATGTTTCACAACTTAATGCGTGGTTTGGAACACAACTGAATCCAGCCCCGAGTTTCGGCAAACCCGCCGAAGCATTAAATCGTAGACAGCTTCAGTTTTCGCTGGATTTCGAGTTTTGAAGTAAAGGCATTTCTGCCAAATGCGATGTCCCTGCGAGAGGTGGAGGGGTTCTCAGTGCGTTGCCATATATGTTCCCGTCACATATCCCAAGGTCGTTCCTATCAAGATGTCCGAGGGATAGTGCTTCTTCGCCGGGTACCGCGACAAGCTTACCCCCGTAGCCAAGGCGTAGGCGCTCCATTTGAGCCAACGGTTTTCCGGGTAGCGATGAGCCACGACGGCGGCGAACGCAAAGCTGGTGGCGGCATGACCAGACGGGAACGACCTGCCCCCTCCCCAAAACTTCCCGGTGCTGTTGCGTGAGTACGGAAATTGGCGATCAAAGGCAAGCTTCAGACCCAAATCAGCCGTTCCCGCAGCGGCCATCGCAGCGAGCGCCGTGAACCCTGTGTTTTGCAAATAGCCGTGCTGCTCGCGACAGCCGAGTCCGTAACCTAAAGCAGCGGAGCCCAGCTCTAATCCGATTCCGACGTTCGACCACCTTCCGGCCACCTGTTGCAAAGACTTCGATTGGATTCGATTGTCGGCTGGACGATCCGCCTCCGCGATGAGTATGCCTGTCGCCGCCAAAATTGGCAGCTCCCATTTTAAGTTGCTTACACGCACCGCGTTCCGGGGAGCGGACTTGAGCCCGCCTGCAAACTTCGAAGTCTCCGCCCAAGTTTGATGTGCGAATCCGTGAACATTGCAAGGAGTTCGTGGTGAGCTTCGTTCATCCCCTTCGTGGAAAGTCTGCTCGATGCTGTCTGGCTGGGTTTGAGCGACCGCCGGATGCAGAGTGAAACCTGACGAATGTTGTTGCGCGAATACACCCGTGGACAGCAGCAGAAAGCACGCCGCAACGCTTGCACACTTCATTTTGAGCCGTGCTTCCGTAATTCGGTTGTTTTGGTATGTACGCATGTATTGCGTTGCACGCTAAGGCTGCGCAGTTGCCATGCCGAGACAAAACGAATCGATCCCACAGGTGTGGGGCACGCCATCATTATTTTGAGACGC
>PLWX01000159.1 GCA_003151155.1 Acidobacteriaceae bacterium | reverse complement strand
GAATCTTATATTTACATTTCGGGGGGGGGGTGCCGCTTACTCGCTGTCCGGCATCTTGTCCGCAAACTTGAAGAACCGCTCGACTTGCGTGACCTGTAATACCGCACGAACCCGAGGCGTAACGCCAACCAGCAAAAGATCCTTACCGGATTTTTCCCGGCTGACATAAGCGCCGACCAGTACCCCCATCGCGGCCGAGTCGATGTACGGCACTTCGGTCATGTCGAGCACGAGGTTCTGCGCTTGGTACTCGCGCACCTTGGTCTGGAAGGGAAAAAGATTCGCGATAAGCACGGGCCCCTTGAGACGAAGCACTATGGTCGCGTCTCCCGCGGTGCCGATCTCGATGATTTCCAGCGTCTGGTCCATCCGCCGAATTTTAGAAGCTGCTTCTCCCCTTTAGGTTAAAAACGTGTGAATCGCAGCGGCTCACGCAATCGAGCCAGCGCCGTCGGGCGGTGTGTTCCTTACCGCACGGCGATCGGCACAGCCGTCTTCAGGGATGCTCCAGTTGTATCCACCTCGAGCAGAAGCTCTCAATGCACCGTAATGGTGACGACATTCGATTTGATGTATGCGCCGGTCGAATCATCCTCCACGACGGTGAGTGCATGGGAACCAACGCTCAATGGAACGCTGGTGTTGATCTGGTTGCTGAAATAGTTGCTGATCTTGGCGCCGTCGATCCACAGCTCCATGTGATTGAGAGTTCCATTGGCCGGGGTACCAGCAGCCGATACCGTCACCGGTGATGAATAGCTTCCACCCTGGACCGGCGCACATACACTGACCCCGGGTGAACTAGGTGGAGTGCACGTGGTCCCTCCACTCTTCAGCCCCATCCCCACCACGACGTTATTCCCGAGACCAACGTACACATGTCCGTTCACTACCGTCGGCGTGGTGAACTTAATGCCTGTGCCGAGTTTGGGGCTGACGTATAACACATTGCTGACATTGGTGGCGTCATAGGCGCGTAGTGTTCCGGTCGTCCAATCGATCGCCCAGACGATGCCATTGTTGTTCCCGTTCGAGGAGACTACCGGCTGTCCACCAGGGAACAAATAGGCGAAGGTGTCTTTGTGAATTGGAGTAGAGGACATGAGTCCCGTGCTGGGATTGAAGCTGAACTGCTTCACCGCGTCGTTGTTCGCAATGAAGTAGAGATTGTTATTCCAGAACGCGGGCGTACTGAAACAGCGGTCAGTGTACTGGGTTCCGCTGTTCGCGCCTAGCTGCCCATTCACTTGTTGCACAACGTCGTCCGTGCTTGAACCGATCTCTCCCATGTGGTCGAGATCAAGGACATAGATGATATCGAGCTTGCTACAGATCACCGCTTCGTTCGGGTGAGCGCTGGTGTTGGCAGGCAACAGCAAAACGCCGCCGGAACCAAGATCCTTGTCGCCATTCGATTCCGTCACATGTGCGATCGGCGTGAAATAATCCACGACGCCTAGCGTCGGACTGAGCCTCACAGCGCTTTGTCCATATTCCGTTGCCCCCGACCAATCGCCGTTGCCGGTGGTGAGGTACAAATCGCCCCCAGCATCGGCGGCAATTCCTCCTCCGCCCATCCAGATGCCTCCCTCGCTTCCGCCGGGTGTGACATTCCAGACTGCGACTTGGTTCATCGAGTCAGCGCTATATGCAAAGACCCAGCCATGATAAGGATCAATATCCTCATTGCTGCTGAAGGCGATATAAATCGTGCCGTTCGCCAGAAGCAGTCCAGGGCGCTGGAGGTGCTGCGAGGAACTCCATCCGCCGGTGTTGATAACGATCGGCGCACCAAACCTCTCCGATCCGTTGGTGATATTGAGCGCATGCAGCCGGTGGTTGTAGGTTCCAGAAGTGGTTCCCGACTGCGTAACCGCGTAAAGCGTTCCCGTCGCCGGGTCGATTACGGGAGTTCCCGTGATTCCAATAATCGGCTGCACGGAACTATGGAGGGTGGTAGCGCTGGCAGGCTTCTCCCCGCTACCCAGCAAACTCACTTTCCAAAGTTGTGCGCCCGTATCGCCATCGATCGCATAAATGCTGTCATTCGCGGTCGCGACGTAAACAACATTGTGTTTCGCTCCGCCAATCGTAACGCCACTCATGTAGAGGGGTTGCGCCCACAAACGTCCATCCACAGGCGCTGAGAAAATCTGGCCGAAGCTGCTGGCGTTGACGTTCGCGGGTGTGAGGATCGTTTCCTTGGATTGGAGACCGTCACGTGCGTTGTCGTTTTTCCAGGTGGTGTAATTCGCCGCACTGGGTGTGGAACTCGTGACCGTGTCGCTGGCCTTTGCCGTGTACGGCGTTCCGCTCGAAGCAGTTGCCGTGATGGTGCAGCTTCCTGCAGTCGCTGGCGCGGTGAACAGCCCCGAACTGCTGATGGAGCCGCACGACGCTGCCCAGGTAACAGCAACGTTGGCGGAGAACTGCTGCGCCTGGTTGACCGCTGTCGTGGCCCCCGTCGGACTGATGGAGATAGGCGAGGACACATTGACGTTCGTCGATGCGGTAGGGCCGCTTCCATCACTGGCGGTCCCCGTTACCTTGCAGGCGGGTTGGGAAAGAGGCGCAGTAAATAGTCCTGACGAACTAATGCTGCCGCACGTGGTTGCCCAAGTAGAAGCGACACTGCCCGTAAACTGCTGGGTTGCGCCTTCACTCACGGTCGGATTCTGCGGAGAAATTGAGTACGTTGATCCTGCTGACACGTTGATGAGATAAGTCTGCTTGAACGTGACGCCACCCGTGTCATGCGCCTGGACTGTAAGGTTCACTTTTGTGCCAGCCGGTACCGTGATCGTTGCCTCCAGAAAGTTCTGGTGCTGGATCGCGTAGCGCACATTGGCGACATAAACCTCGATGTACTGAATCGCAAGACTGTCGGTGGTGCCCGCGTTCACATGAAACGTAGTGCCAACTGTCGCCCCATTAGCCGGCGTACAGATCGTGACCGCTCGGTTGGTCGAACTCAGCGTGCAGGTGGCTTGAGCAAACGATTGAACGGTTAAGCAAAGCGTGAACACAGAGAGGGCCAGAAAAGACGAACGACGCAGAAGACGCATGGTGGCAACCTTAGTGGGGCGCGTGCACTACTTTCGTGTTTGGCACATGGGAACCATATTCTAAGCTGCGGGATGTTCTTCTCTGGCGAGAATTGAATAAATTTGGGATGAAAATGTATTGCAGGATTAGGTAGAAGAAGCTCTTGACAAGCAGTAAAAAGGCCACCCGCGACGAGGGTGGCCTCACATTTGCCTGCAGCTCTTTTCTACTGCAACAGCGTCGGTTCCGGATCTGCTTTTTCTTCATCCGGGATCACAACCGCGGCAGCAACTTTGTCACCCGGCTCGAGATGCAGCAGGCGTACCCCCTGCGTCGATCTGCCCGCTTCGCGGATCGAGTCGGTCGAGGTCCGGATGATCTTGCCGTATTGGCTGATGACCATGGCCTCGGCGTCTTCAGTCACGAGCATGATCGCCACGACTTTGCCATTGCGCTCGGTGGTCTTGACGTTGATCACGCCTTTGCCACCGCGAGTCTGCAAACGATACTCGTCGACATCGGTGCGCTTGCCGTAGCCATTCTCTGTGACGCTGAGAATGAGGCTTGGCGCATCGCCGTCTCCGTTCTTGCCTTTCTTGCGCTCCTTCGGCGTTACGGCCATTCCGACAATGTGGTCCTTGTCGCTCATGTCCATGCCGCGAACGCCGTAGGCGGGGCGTCCCATGATGCGGACGTCTTCTTCGACGAAGCGAATGGCTTGTCCCGCGTGAGTGGCAAGGAAGACAACCTGATGGCCGTCGGTAAGTTGCGCGGCCACGAGCTCGTCTTCTTTGTCGATTCCGATCGCGATAATGCCGCGCGCCATCACATTGGAGAAGTCTTTCAGCGCCGTCTTTTTCACTGTGCCCTTGCGGGTGACGAAGAAGACGTAGCGGCTTTCTTCTTCCAGGTTCTTGACCGGAAGAATGGCGCGCACGCTTTCGCCCGGTTGCAGGGCCACAAGGTTGCCCATGTGTTTGCCCTTGCCGGCGGCCGCAATGTCGGGGATCTCGTACACCTTGAGCCAGTACACCCGCCCGGTATTGGTAAAGATGAGAATGTAGGCGTGCGTCGAAGCAACGAACATCATTTCGACGAAATCCTCGTCGCGCGTCGTCATTCCCTTTCGCCCAGTGCCTCCGCGACGCTGCTGGCGATAGGTCGAAATCGGCGTCCGCTTCAAATAGCCGGAGTGGCTGACCGTCACCGCGACTTGCTCGTCGGCGATCAGATCTTCCAGGCTCAACTCAGCCGCTTCGTCCTGGATGATGGTGCGTCGCTCGTCCCCGTAGTCTTTCTTGACCTGCTCGAGTTCCTTCACGATCACCGAACGCAACTTCTTCTCGCTGGCGAGAATCGACTGGTACTCCGCGATGTGCTCGCGCACCTCGTTCAGTTCTTTGACGATTTCATCGATCGACAGCCGCGTGAGGCGATGCAACTGCAGTTCGAGGATCGCGTCGGCCTGCTTGGTTGAGAACGGCTTTTCCGGATCGATCTTGGGCGCTTTGCCCGTGGTGTTGATGGTGATCTTCTTGCCGCTGAAGTACGCGACCAAGTTCTCCCGCGCGTCGCCGCGGTTCGAGCTGCCACGAATGATGGCGATCACACTGTCAATGTGATCGAGCGCCATCTGGTAGCCCTCGAGGATGTGCTCGCGATCTTTCGCCTTCTGTAAGAGGAAGAATGTTCGCCGACGAACTACATCGATGCGGTGTTCGATGAAGTACGTGAGTGCCTGCACCAGCCCCATTTCCTTGGGCTGGTTGTTCACCACCGCCAGGAAGATCATGCTGAAACTTGCTTGCATGTCGGTGTGCTTGTAGAGCTGGTTCAGCACGATTTCCGGCTGCGCGCTGCGCTTCAGTTCGATCACGATGCGCATGCCGTCGCGATCGCTCTCATCGCGCACATCGCTGATTTCGTCGATTACTTTGTCGTTCACCAAGTCGGCGATTTTCTTGATCAGCGTGCTCTTATTGACTTGGTACGGAATCTCAGTGACGACGATCGCATCTTTGTTGGGCAGATGTTCGACCGCAACCTTGGCGCGCATCATGAAGCGTCCACGGCCATTCTGATAGGCCGCTTTAATGCCGCTCTTGCCGTGAATATATCCGCCGGTGGGGAAGTCGGGGCCCTGCACGAACTTCAGAACATCATCGAGCCCAGCCTTCGGATTGTTCACCATGGTGATACAGGCGTCGACGATCTCGGTGAGATTGTGCGGCGGGATGTTGGTCGCCATGCCGACCGCGATGCCGTTCGATCCGTTGACCAGCAAGTTCGGAATCTTGGTCGGTAAAAGGAGAGGCTCGGCCGAGGTGTCGTCGAAGGTCGCAACGAAATCAACGGTGTCTTTGTCGATGTCGGCGAGCATCTCCTCGGCGATGGCGGTCATGCGCGCTTCGGTATATCGGTAGGCCGCCGCCGGGTCGCCATCGACCGAGCCGAAGTTTCCCTGACCATCGACCAGCGGATAGCGCAACGAGAAATCCTGCGCCATGCGTACCATCGCGTCATAAACCGCGCTGTCGCCGTGCGGGTGATACTTACCGAGCACTTCACCGACGACCTTGGCGCACTTTACGTGCTTGCGGTTGTGAAGCAGTCCCATGTCGTGCATTGCATAAAGAATACGGCGGTGCACCGGCTTCAGGCCGTCGCGCACATCGGGCAGCGCACGGCCAATGATGACCGACATTGAATAGTCGAGGTACGACCGCTTCATCTCCTCTTCAATGTTGATGGGCTGAATGTTCTGCGGATTGCCGCCGTCACCACCGGGCGGAATGGGGAGTAAAGGATTCTGCTCGTCTGCCATAGAAAGGGTTGAACTCTCCGCTCTTCCACACCCCTGCCGGACTCCGCCGAGATCCTCGGCGATTGAGCCTAACTACTAGTCATGCAGGAATTTAAGTGCCAGGATGAGCACTCATTATTATAGCATCGGGAAGGCTAAAAAAGAGGCGAAAGCTGGCCGGAAAGACCCTATGCAATCAAGCGTTTACGGGCGATCAAGAGGTCGGGCTTCTGAGGCGCGATCGCCTAGAAAGTTATTCCGCGCTGCAACATGTACATCCGGACCAGCTCGGCCGAAGCGATCACGATACCGATGCAGAAGTACAGATTCCGACCTTGCTCCGTGGTCGGCGCGGGCGGCAATGGGAAGCCGCGCTCCCGGAAGAGGATGACGGTGGCGCGTTCCCGTTCCAACATGTAATCGGCGATCGGACGGTGAAAGGCCGCGACCATCAGCCCCATCATCAGCCGCGCAATTTCCAAGTAGATCATGATTGCAGAATGCTAACCGCTGCCCGTCCCGGGCTCAATCAGCGAAATAACTTAGTGCCAGCGGGTTATGAAGCCCGAGAAGGTTACGAGCGGGTGTGCCCCCGGTTTGTTAAACTCTGGGTACCTCATGCATGCCGACCTCGAACACCTGATCGAGCTTCAAGACGTAGACGCCGCCATCGCGCGCCTGAATGCCGAAATTGCGACCTTCCCGAAGCGCGTAGCGGCGATAGAAACGAAGCTGAATCGCGCCAAAGCCCAGGTCGAGCAGGTAAAAGCCGCCACCAAGGCAGGGGAGCAGGCCAAGCGTGGATACGAGAGCGAAATCCAAACCCAGCAGCAGAAGATCTCGAAATACAAAGATCAGTCGCTGAATGTAAAAACCAATGCGGAATACAAGGCGCTGCTGCAAGAGGTCAACTTTGCCGAGGACGCTATTAAAGGACTTGAAGACAAGATCCTCGAACTGATGATGGACGCGGACACCAAGAAAGATGAGCTGAAGGCTGTTGAGTTGGAACTGAAAGCGGAAACAGCGGAAATCGAGCATGAGAAAGAACAAGCCCGCCAAGTCACCGCGAGAGACGAAGCCGAGCTCAAGACCATTCATGCCCGACGCGACGAACTGCGTAAAGTCATCTCGCCCGATACCCTACAGCACTACGAGCGCGTCCTGAAGTTTCGCGGCAGTGGCATTGCGGTGGAGAAGAATGGGATGTGCATGGGATGCCGTGTCTATCTGCGCCCGCAGGTGATCCAACATGTGCATACCAACAACGAAATCGTGTTCTGCGACCAGTGCCAACGTATCCTTTATTCCGAACCGCCTGCCATTGCGCCACCCTCGGAAGCGAGCGCCTAGAACTGGAAGTAGATAGCCTCACGTCGTTTAGGCAACAACCCCTGGTGAAAACCTCCGAACATAATGCTCTATGCGACGCTTGGGACCCGACCCGGAGTCTCAGCGAGTTGGATTTTGTCACTCGTTGTACACTAGGCCATCTCGTGAAAGCGTCAAAACCTGCAATTACGAATCCGCCGATTCATCTGACTGCACGCGGGGCTGCTCGCGTGAAGGGCGGCCATGTTTGGGTTTATCGCTCCGATATCAAGGAACCAAAGCAGAAACTCGAACCGGGCGCGTTGGTTGCCGTACTCGACGAGAAGGGTCGCATTCTTGGCGACGCCCTCTACAGCACCGCCTCTTTGATCGCGATCCGCATGTTTGCGAGTTCGCGCGAAGAGACCCTGGCCAGTGATCTTGCGGAAATTGTCGGTAACCGGGTGGCCGCCGCCATCGCCTATCGCGATGAGATCGTGCAGCAGAGCGAGGCCTGCCGGCTGGTCTTCAGCGAAGCGGACTTCCTGCCCGGCCTCATCGTCGATCGTTACGAAGACATCATCACCATGCAGGTGCTCACCCAGGCCATGGATCGCCCGGACCTCCGGGATGCCGTTCTGCAATCCTTGCGCGAGCATTTCCCCAGCGCGACCGTGTACGAGCGCGTCGATGAACGGATTCGCGAACTCGAACATCTGCCGCCCAAGGCTTCCGGCGTGGTCGCCAAGCCGCAGAAGGGCAATGCTAAAACGGCGACCATTTTCAACATTAATAATCTCCGCTTCCACTACGACGTGGCCAGCGGACAGAAGACCGGAGCCTTTCTCGATCAGCGCGATAACTACGCCGCCGCCGCCCAATACGCCCGCGGCGATGCGCTTGACGTCTTTACCTATCAAGGCGGATTTGCTCTTCATCTCTACCAGAATTGTCGACGCGTGACTGGGGTCGATAGTTCGCGGCAAGCTTTGGAAGTCGCCGAAGACAACGCTGGGCTCAACGGTTATAACGTCGATTGGGTCGAAGCCAATGCCTTCGATTATCTGAAGGACCAATCCACCAGTGGTCGCATGTACGACACCATCGTTCTCGACCCGCCGGCCTTCGCGAAAACCAGGAAGAACTTCGATACCGCCATCCGCGGGTACAAGGAGTTGAATCTGCGCGCTCTCAAGATGCTGCGTGCCGGCGGGACGCTGATCACCTGCTCCTGCTCATTCCACGTCAGTGAAGCTGAATTTCTCGAAATGCTAACCGCGGCCACGGCCGATGCTCGCCGGCGAGTCCGCGTCCTTGAGAAACGTAACGCCGCCAAAGACCATCCGGTTCTCCTTGGCGTTCCCGAAACCAATTACCTGAAGTGCATCATCGCCCGCGTGGAATAGCTAAGGATGCGAGATCACCTCGTAGTGCGCTGCTTTCTCGTCGTGCTTTGAGAGATATTTCCGGCGCTCTTCCGGAATGATCGAAATCTCATAGTTCTCCCCGGCGAAAGCTTTCAGAGCGTCCAGCGACTCCCACAGCAGGATGGTAGCGAACTCAACTTCATCCTCTACCGTCAGTCGCAAAAAATAGCTGCCTTTGAACCCAGGAACTTTGCTGATGCCCGGCAGCAATTCGGGCTTCAACATCGCCTCATAAGAATCCGCATTCTCCGGCTTTGTGGAGCCGCGCCAAACTCGTGCGATCATGGTTTCTATGCTACCTAAACCTTTCATTCGAAGGCAAATAATCTCATCCCCCTAATATTGACAAGAATACACTCATATTTTATGATTGCTTTATGCTTAAGGAATATGTCCAATTAGCGCGCCGGTTCGGAATCCGGTGAATACAAAGATGTTTGGAAGGCTTGTACGACCATGACCGTAATAACTCGTTGGGACCCCTTCCGTGAACTCGCGACCTTGCAGGACCGCATGAATCGCCTTTTCCAGCAGACTGCCAATAGCGGTGAGACCAGCCTGACGACTGCCGGCGCGTTCGTTCCTCCCGTGGATGGTTACGAAGACGAGCAAGGCCTTCGTCTCAAGCTCGAAGTTCCGGGCATCGACGAGAAGAACCTCGACGTCCGCATCGAAAACAACGTTCTCACCATCCGCGGCGAGGGCAAGTTCGAAAAAGAAGAAAAAGAAGAGAACTTCCGCCGCGTGGAACGCAGCTACGGCTCCTTCGTTCGCAGCTTCTCATTGCCGCAGTCGATCGACACTGAGAACGTTTCGGCCGACCACAAAAAACGGCGTTTTGACCTTGCAAATGGTGAAACGCGCCGAGGCCAAGCCGAAGCAGATCAAAGTCAACATCGGCTCGCAGCTTGTTTTAGAAGCCAAAAAGTCCACCGCCGCGTAAGGCTAGCTACACATTTCTCGGGGGTCTTAGCCCCTGCGGTAAAGGAGGTGGCCACCCACCTCCTTGTTTTTTCTCTGCGCAGGCAGCACGATAATCCCTGCGCGGATCAAGTTTGAAAAAGGAGTTCCCATGGCAATCCGTTGGGACAAATTAACTGTAAAAGCGCAGGAAGCGTTTTCCCGCGCCAACGACCTCGCGTCCGAGCACGGAAACCCCGAGCTCCGGCCGCTGCACGTGCTGGCTGCGCTGCTCGAAGACCACGAAGGCATCATCGTGCCGTTACTCTCGAAGATGGGAGTTCGTCCCGAAGCCGTGCAGCAGGCGGCCATGCGCGAAATCGAACGCCTGCCGAAAGTAAGTGGCAGCGCCGCCCAGGCTACGCTCTCGAACGAAGCGCAGGACATGCTGGATCGCGCCTTCAAACAGGCCGACCAGTTCAAGGATGAGTACGTCTCAACCGAGCACATCTTGCTGGGCGTGGCGCAACTCAAGCGCGACGACGCAAAAGATATTCTTGCTTCAATGGGTGCCAATTATGACGCGATTCTGAAGGCGCTCACCGGAATCCGCGGAAATCAGAAGGTTACAGACCAGAATCCCGAGGCCAAGTACCAGGCGCTGGAGCGCTATGCCCGCGATCTCACCGAACTCGCGCGCCGTGGCAAACTCGATCCCGTGATTGGCCGCGACGACGAGGTTCGCCGCGTGGTGCAGGTGCTTTCCCGTAGAACGAAAAACAATCCAGTGCTGATTGGTGAGCCTGGCGTCGGCAAAACCGCCATCGTCGAAGGCCTCGCCCAGCGCATCATTTCCGGCGATGTACCGGAAGGACTGCGCAACAAGAAACTCGTGTCGCTCGATCTGGGTGCAATGCTCGCCGGCGCGAAATATCGCGGTGAATTCGAAGACCGGCTCAAGGCCGTGCTGAAAGAAATCGAGGAGAGCGAAGGCAAGATCATCCTCTTCATCGATGAATTACATACATTGGTGGGAGCCGGAGCGGCCGAAGGTGCGATTGATGCCAGCAACATGTTGAAGCCGGCACTCGCGCGCGGGGAACTGCGCGCCATCGGCGCCACCACGCTCAACGAGTACCGCAAGTACAT
>PLWX01000154.1 GCA_003151155.1 Acidobacteriaceae bacterium | reverse complement strand
TTGGTTAGAACGCTGCCCTGTCACTACTGACCGCCAAAAACCACCCAACAAAATCGGTTGTCTACCACCAACAAACTCTGTAGGTTGCAGATTTGCATGGGTTTATTGCTTTATTTGCAATATGATACATACAACAGATTTTTTCTGGTTGAGACCGCGCAATTCCGTATGGTGCAGTAGTTTAGCGGAAAACGCCCCGTTGTACTGAGTCGTAACGGCGTAAATTAGGGTCACAATCACACGCCGTAAACGGGCAAATGAAAACGCCCGGCTGTGCTCCGAGCGCTCTCAGTCATGATGCAATTATGAATCGTCGTAATATGTCATGCGCATCTCCCTTTCACGTGCGATTTTGGGGCGGACTGGAATAAGAGAACATCTCTATCCGCATCAGAACCATCACGCCAAAGGAACGGCGATTCACTTTAGACCCTACACGCACAGTGCGTACTCCGCAATTCCTCCCGACACAGTCGGTTGTGACGACTCCTCTCATAGTCTGTAGACTCATAGGCATCTAGAACGTACGCTTCCCGCGTGACTCTGAGAAGAGAACGTGACGTGAAGTCTGCATTCGGCGATGCCGTACGGGCGATGCGCCTAGTGAACGGGATGTCTCAGGAGCGACTGGCAGAAGCTGCCGGAATTCATCGGACGTATATCGGAGACGTTGAGCGAGGCACTAGAAATATAGCGTTGGAGAACATGGCTCGTATCGCTACGGCGCTCGGTGTTCCTTTGAGCCGTCTGATTCGTGATATGGAAAGGAATAAGGATGCCTGAACTCGTGAGAACGGTTCTCTTCGATTTCATTACCGACGAACGATTCCGAAAGTCTCTCACATCCGATTATGAGGAACTCGCGGTGTCGCAAGCGAACTCCGCATGGAAGGCGGTTCATATTTTGGCGGGGAGCATCGTCGAAGCGGTGCTTGTCGAATACCTCGTTTCGACTGGTTATAAAGGCAGCAAGAAAGACCCGCTGTCGATGAGTTTGTCAGAAGTGATTGACGCCTGCAAAAGCGTCGGCGTCCTGTCCGCCCGAGCCGCTGACCTGTCTAGTGTCATTAGAAGCTATCGGAATCTCATCCATCCGGGGAGAGTTGTTCGTCTCAATGAACAGGTCGATGGGAATACCGCGACAATTGCTAGGGCTCTAGTGGAGGTTGTTGTATCCGAAGTGATCGAGGCTAGAAAGGAAGGGTACGGCTTCACGGCTGAACAGATCGTGAGCAAAATCTCGAAAGACCCATCGACGATCGGAGTACTGTCTCATTTCTTAAAACGAGTTAACGAAACCGAGAAACTCCGGCTCCTCGCCGAGGTGATACCGACTAGATACTTCCAATTGTTACAGGAACAACCGCCTTGGGAACTAGATGATTACTCAATCTGTTTTGCACAGGTGTACGCGACGATGCCGCAGGAAAACCAACGCATCGTAGCGAAGAAATTCGTGAAGATGCTGCACGAGGAGTCGGAGAACAATATCCACCAATACAGCCATGCATTTTTCTTTTCTTCTCAAATCGAAATGCTCGAACCGTCAGAAGCTGAACTTGTGAAGGCTCATTTTCTGAATCGTTTAAAGAAAGAGCCGTCAAACGAGAGTTTGATCGGCACCCTAAGCGGATTCGGCAATCTCCTCGAAGAACAAGAATTGTCGGAGGTGACCGACTACGGTATGCGACTCATCGCGTACGGTGGCACTAATATGAAGGAACGTGGGCGTGATCTTGTTAATCAACTTTGGATTGCAACGTCCTCTCCGAAAGAAGCCGCGATCAAGTCCCGAATTAGCGATTGGATTGCGTTACTTAAACAGCGAGAACTACCCGACGCCTTGGTGATCGCACAAGACTTGCTCGACAACATCGAGATTCCGTTCTGAATCAAAAAAATCTCTTGACGACTATAAGTGGACATGCTATAAGTGTCAATTCATCGAAATCCTATCGGTTGGATTCACACTTATGGGCGCGCAGACATTAACAGCACTAATGAGAAAACAGCCTCTTCTAAAGCGCATGTATTCGATGTGGCTGGAACTTTCGACAACGCGAAAGCGGGATGTTCTCGCGATCACTAGAGCCTTACTGAATGAGGAGGTTGCGAACAAGAAACTCGCGCGTCGTTAGAGCGCCTGCCTGTTAGGCAGGAGGTGGGTGTATGAGTTGCGCCAGTGAACACAACCGTTTATATTGGTTGTGGTGGTTGCGTGCTGTTTTGGCTAACTTCCTGCGTGACACAGGTAAGTTCTTTTCTTTCAGCACCTTGCGGGCGGTTAGCTCAGCTGGTTAGAGCGCCTGCCTTACAAGCAGGAGGTCGCAGGTTCGAACCCTGCACTGCCCACCAATCGTTGGTACCTGCCTTCAACGCAGAGCAGAGTCCTTACTATTAGTTATTAGTAAGTACTTTGCTATCAAGGGTTGCGGGGACGTAGTTCAGTTGGTTAGAACGCNNTTCGAGTCCCGTCGTCCCCGCCATAGATTCCAAAGACTTGCATCTGGAATCGTGGCTTCGCCAGTAAATTTCCCACCGGTTTCTGCACCCGTTAATCTCAACTCTACCTCTCAATCCAAGTCGAGTTTTATTGCTTTCAAGAATTTCCCTGGACCGCAATCTCGGATTTTGAGCGATGTGTGATGCCGTCGCGGATTCGCTTCCGGTGAAGGCGCCTTGCACTGTACCAGACGGATTGGGTTTTGAGAGGCCACGACTACCTGGGTCGCTAGCGGTTATGAATGCCGGCTCACTCAGCCCCGGGACGTGGCTCGGACTCCATGTTTTGTTTTAAATCTTTTAAAGTTTTCCGGACAGTGTGGGTATCTAATCGAAAGACTGGGTCTTCGCTTGCGGCGACCCTGATGGCAAGCACTTGAGCACTGCAGGAGCAACTAAGTATGGCGACAGTGTCCGAACAGCTCACCCCTCTGTCCTCGAATGAGGCAACGAAAATCGATGCGTACTGGCGAGCGTGCAACTACCTTTCTGCCGCCATGATCTACCTCCGCGAAAATCCTCTGCTTCGCGAGCCGCTCAAGTCTGAACACATCAAGCGGCGGCTGCTCGGACATTGGGGCTCCGACCCCGGCCAATCGCTTATCTGGGTCCATCTCAATCGACTGATCAATAAATACGACCTCAACGTAATGTACGTCTCCGGACCGGGTCACGGTGCTCCGGCGACTCTCGCTAACTGCTATCTCGAGGGGCACTACTCCGAGATTTATCCCGACAAGAGCTATGACGAAGCCGGGATGCTGAAATTCTTCCGCCAATTCTCGTTCCCTGGCGGCATCGGTTCGCACTGCACGCCCGAAACCCCGGGCTCGATTCACGAGGGCGGCGAACTGGGATATTCGATTTCGCACGCCTATGGCGGGGCTTTCGACAACCCTGACCTGATCGTCGCGGTTGCGGTCGGTGACGGTGAAGCAGAAACCGGGCCGCTGGCAACCTCCTGGCATTCGAACAAGTTCCTGAATCCGATTCGTGACGGTGCGGTCCTCCCGATCCTTCACCTAAATGGATACAAAATCGCCAACCCGACAGTACTGGCTCGCATTCCGCACGACGAATTGGAGTCACTGCTGATCGGCTATGGGCACAAGCCCTATTTCGTGGAAGGCCACGATCCGGCACTCATGCACCAGGCGATGGCATCAACGCTCGAGCAATGTGTTCTCGATATTCGCGCCATCCAGGAGCATGCGCGCTCGACCGGCGACGTATCGCGCCCGCGCTGGCCAATGATCGTGCTCCGTTCGCCCAAGGGATGGACCGGTCCAAAAGAAGTAGATGGACATAAAGTCGAAGATTTCTGGCGCGCTCACCAGGTGCCAGTGCTGGATCCGGTTACGAACGAGAAGAGCCTCCAACTCGTCGAGAGCTGGCTGCGTAGCTATCGACCGGAAGAGCTGTTCGATGAAAAGGGCACGCTGATTGCGGAGCTGCAAGCTCTTGCTCCCAAGGGTACACGGCGAATCTCGGCGAATCCGCATGCCAACGGCGGCCTCCTCCGAAAAGAACTCGAGATGCCCGACTTCCGCGACTTTGCCGTGGAGGTGAAATCTCCGGCGACGAAATACACTTCGCCGACCGATGTGCTCGGCCATTTCCTGGCAGAAGTCATGCGACGGAACATGACGTCGTTCCGAGTTTTCGGCCCGGATGAAACCGCTTCGAATCGCCTGACCGCCATCTACGAGGCTTCCAAGAAAACATGGCTGGCCGAGTACAAGCCCGAAGACTCAGACGGCGGCGAACTCGATCCGGCGGGCCGGGTCATGGAAATGCTGAGCGAACACACTCTGGAAGGCTGGTTCGAAGGCTACGTCCTCACCGGGCGCCACGGCTTCTTCTCCACCTACGAAGCCTTCGTCCACATCATCGACTCCATGTTCAACCAGCATGCGAAGTGGCTGGAGAAGTCGAAGAAGGAACTGGATTGGCGAGCGCCAATTCCTTCCGTCAATCTCCTTATTACGTCGCTGGTTTGGCGCCAGGACCACAACGGCTTCACCCACCAGGACCCGGGTTTCCTCGACGTGGTTACGAACAAGAGCGCCGACGCCGTCCGCATCTACCTGCCGCCAGACGCGAATTGTCTCCTGAGTGTTGCCGACCATTGCCTGTGGTCGCGCGACTATGTGAATGTCATCGTTGCCGACAAACAAGATCATCTCCAGTACCTCACGATGGAGCAGGCGGTTACGCATTGCACGAAGGGCATCGGCATCTGGGACTGGGCATCTACAGATGATGGTGAGGAACCTGACGTGGTTCTCGCGTGCGCCGGCGACATCGCCACCATGGAGGCCGTGGCGGCCGTCGAGATTCTCAAAGAGCATTTCAAGGACCTGAGGATTCGCTTCGTGAACGTGGTCGATCTCTTCCGGCTCATGCCCACAAGCGAGCACCCGCACGGACTGTCGGACCGCGACTTCGACTCGCTCTTCACCACCGACAAGCCGGTCATCTTTAACTTCCACTCGTATTCATCGCTCATTCACAAGCTCAGTTATCGCCGGAAGAACCACGACAATATTCACGTCCGCGGCTACAAGGAGAAGGGCAGCATCAATACGCCCTTGGAATTGGCGATCCTGAACCAGGTGGATCGTTTCAATCTTTCCATTGATGTCATCGACCGTGTGCCTCGTCTCCGCACCGTCGGTGCACACGTGAAGGAGTGGTTGAAAGGACAGATTATTTCCAGTGTGGAATACGCGCACGCGGAAGGAATCGACCGCGATGAGATTCGCAATTGGAAGTGGAAGGGCTAGCCGATGGAGAATCGCGATCTTATTCTCGCGCTCAACAGCGGCTCCTCATCGCTCAAATTCGGGCTCTACGCTCGTGGCGAAAGCGACGAAGTTCCCGTTCTAACCGGCAGCGCAACCGGCATCGGCCGGGACGATGGCGCTCTGCAAATCCGCGACGCCGAGGGTGCCCCATTGGTGCAGCGCGAATGCATCCACGAATCGCAACTCCAGGCGTTGACTGCGCTCGCTTCGGAGATTCGCAACCACTTCCATGGTACGCCGATAGCGGTGGGACATCGAGTCGTCCACGGTGGTCCTCACCTGCTGTCGCATCAGCGCATCACGCCACCGGTTCTTGAGCAACTGGAAGCCGCTACTCACTTCGCGCCGCTGCACATACCGCAGTCGCTGGCGCTCATTGCTCTCGCGCAATCGATCTTTACCGATGTGGAGCACTTCGCGTGCTTCGACGATGCCTTTCATCAAACTCTGCCCGAGGTGGCCTACCATCTCGCGCTGCCCCGGCGGTATCTGGACGCTGGCGTGCGCCGCTACGGTTTTCATGGCCTCTCTTACGCATCGCTTGTTCACCATTTCGGTGCGAGCCTCCCCGCCCGCGCGATCTTCGCACACTTGGGCAATGGAGCAAGCCTATGCGCACTGCGCGATGGCCAGTCAATCGACACCACGATGGGAATGACGCCTACAGGCGGGATCCCGATGGGCACGCGCTCTGGCGACCTGGATCCGGGTGTCCTGCTTTTTCTTCTGCGTAACGAGATCACTAACACCGACGAACTGGAGGAAGTGCTAAACCACGCCAGCGGTCTCTTCGCCCTCTCGGACGGCGAGAGTGACGTGAAAACTCTCGAGGAGCGTGCACGAGCAAACGACGCCAATGCGGCGCTGGCCCTGGATATCTTCACAACCTCCATTCGCAAGATGATCGGCGCGTACATCGCCCTCATGGGTAGCGTGGATTTGCTCGTCTTTACCGGCGGAATCGGCGAACACAGTGAGTACGTGCGGTCCGCTGCTACCCGGGGTCTGGAAGCACTCGGCGTGAGTCCGGCAACGATCCAGACCGTCACGGCAGACGAGGAACGACAGATCGCGCGTCATTGCAGAGCGATGACGCACCAGCGGCCGAGATAACATCTCAAGAGCTTTCAATACGGCGTCAGGCGATTCTCTGAACCCATTGGCTTCGCCACGCCGGGGCCTCAAAGGGGTCCGCGAAGTACTGTGTCTCGTGCACGACCTTACCGTTACGAAACTCCATAATGCTCACTGTGTATGCCGGCCGCCCTTGGTAAGTGATTGTGTATTCCGTGATCCACAGGTCACCTTTCCCGAGAATTCGCCTAACGTTGAAACCTGACGGCTTGCCGGGATGATGACTCCGCAGGGCCTGCAAATTGCTTCGCCCGAGGATTCTCTCGCCCGACTGGGGATAGTCACAAATAGCGTCGTCATCGTAAATATCGTGTTCCGCGTTTGCGTCGCCGACTGCCGACGCGTGCCAGTGCGCATTCAGGGCTTCACGTACTTGTGCGTTCTCCACGAGCATGGACTGCTCCACTTGGTTGTTCTGTTCTCGTTGTTCTTGCGCCACAGATTTCGCCACGATTTCAACCATGGTGTGTTCTCCTTCACAAAGAGTCTTCTAATCCCGATCAATGTGCGTCTCGAACAATTGCCATTAAGCCAGAGGTGAGGGGAGTAATGCAATTGGCCAATGGTATCGACGATAACTTCGTATCAAGTGTGCGGGACAGAATTCCTCACTTTGATCGATTTTTAGAATCGGCTGGAAGTAGGTTGGCTTGCCACTGCAGTCGATACGAAAGTATGGTCGATACCATCGTCCAATTGCGCGGCCCATCGTCTTCTGGCTGAATGAACCGATCACAAACCGCTGATTGCCATTTCGGCTTCTATCAACCAGTTTCGAAGACTAACGAATGCGAAGGAGAATTCCATGACAACTATGACCGCACCTACAAAAAACGCGCAGATTCGCGTGACCCGGCGGTCGCTCGCCGATTGGCGTGTCACCATCGACAACCCGCCGATAAACGTTATGGGACCAGAAATGGTCCAGCAGTTCCAGGAAGTGATCGACGCTCTCGAGGCCGACGAGCATGTGAGGGTCGTGGTCTTCGACAGCGCGGTCGATGACTACTACCTGAATCACTCCGATTTCACGGCCAAGCTCGAGGAGCTTACCTGAATGCCGCAGGGACCCCAGGCTTGCCGCCTTAGCCGGACTTTCTCGTGCGTCTGACCCGCGCGCCAATCGTCTCTATCGCCCTCATCCGCGGCCGGGCGACTGGCAACGGCAGCGAGATTACGCTCGCTTGCGATATGAGTTTCGCCAGCCGCGAAAGGACCATCATCATATCGCGCATTGCGATAACCCTTCCGGAGTTGTCGACGATGCCTACGGCAATCTTTGTCTCGCCGATATCGACCGCTCCGACCATCGCCTTTCCTGAGCGCATCGCCCGCCTTAGGACTGCTCTCGCCTGGGCAACAGTCCGTACTCGCCATCGACGATGTACGAACAATGAAGAAACGAATCGGGGTCCACGCCCTTTTGTCTCGCGAAACTTTCCGCACAAAGTTGGGCAGGAATCACGTCGACGAGGAACTGCCAATCCGGGGCGATCGCGGGTATCTCAAAAGCGAGGTCCCAAAACGACGATGGCAGCCTTTGCCCAACCAACATGACGCGCGCGCCTAACTTCTGAAGGTCGCTCGCCACCGCGAGATCTTGTTCCCGCATCACAGCCCCATCGATCCAGACGCCGAAATGTGTCTTTGCGTTGACGATCTCTTGAGGGCCATGCCGGAAGCTGCCGGTCCCCATTGCCGTCGCGGGCGCTTTGGCCCCTTCTTCCCAAAGCAGGCGCGCTTCATGGCAACTGCCGACACTGCAGCCTCGGCCAAGAAAGTAGGTTGACACATCCGGATCAATCCACGCCGATTCCTCAACTCGCGCCCGCCAGTCGGGCATGGATTGCTCAACGTTGTCGATCGATGCCAGCAAGTGGTCGATCTGCCGATCCCCTGAATGGCCGCCGCTAACACTCGCGAGCGCAGCTGTGGCGCCTGCGAGCGAGGTGTAGGTATTGACGGAAATAGCGTGATCCAATTTCGTTGGAAGCACAATCGCAAGCTGCGCCTCCTTCGCGAGTGTCCCTTCCTCCGAACAGGTGATTCCGATCACGGTCGCCCCTTCCGTGCGCGCTTTGGTCAATAGGTTCACCACCTCGATGCTTTTGCCGCTGCGGGATAGGACGATGACCACAGACTTTGCGGAGAAGCGCGCGAAGTGCAGAAGTTCGGGTGTTTCCTGCATGTACACGCGGCAACCGGAAACTGTAAACAGCGGAAGGACGCTGAGCGCCGCATTCCAACTTGCCCCGACGCCGGTCAGGTAGATCTCGCGCGCATTTCGGATCGCCGTAGCGGCATCACGCAGAGCATCTTGCCCTGAGTTTCGGAGGTGGTTGAGCATCCGTCTCAGTTCTTCCGGCTGTCGAAGAATGTCCGCAAGGAAGTGGGTCATGATCGTTACTAGTGTACTGGCCGCGGAGGGATGGATTCGCTGGGGTGCAACTCGTTTCGTTTAGGGGCGACATAGGCTAACATAGCCGGGCCCATGGAAAGCTCACCCGTCGCTACTCCTGGTGTACCGCGTCTGCGCCGCACTCTCACGCTTTGGGACTTGATCTTTTACGGTATCGTTCTCATCCAGCCCATTGCGCCCGTCCCTTTGTATGGTGTCGCCCAGAAGCTTTCTGATGGTCACTTTGTCACCATTATTCTGATCGCCCTGTTCGCTATGTTGATCACTGCGGTGAGCTATGGACGCATGGGGGCGTTGTACCCGACCGCAGGTTCCGCCTACACATACGTAGGCCGGGGACTTAACCCGCATTTGGGATTTCTTGCGGGCTGGGCGATGATCCTCGACTACCTGCTGCAACCGCTGATCAATACTGTCTGGATCTCGACCGCATTGCACGAACGCTACTTGCCACAGATTCCGTACATCGCGTGGGCGGCGCTGATCGCCGGGATCATGACGGTGTTGAACCTGGCCGGGGTGAAGTCTTCCTCGCGCGCCAATAAAGTGTTGCTTGCGATCATGTCGGTGGTAGTTGTTTTCTTTGTGTGGCTCGCGATTCGCTATCTATGGCACGGGCAGGGCTGGGCCGGCCTGTTTTCGACGGAGCCGTTCTACAACCCGAAGACCTTTAACTCGCATAAGATCCTGACGGCGACTTCTTTCGCGGCGCTGACCTACATCGGTTTCGACGGGGTGACTACGCTGGCGGAAGATGTCGAGAATCCCAAGCGCAACGTTTTGCTGGCGGTGGTTCTAACCTGCATTTTTGCCGGGGTATGCAGTGGGTTTGAAGCCTACCTCGGGGCGCGCGTATGGCCCGACTGGCGCTCGTTCCCAGATTTGGTGACGGCATTCATGGACATATGCAGGCGCGTGGGCGGACCTGTGCTGTTTAATGCGATGGGCGCGATTCTGATCGTGGCCGCGTTTGGTAGCGGATTAACCGGCACCCTGGGCGCGGCGCGCTTGCTGTTTGGCATGGGCCGTGATGGCGTTCTGCCAAAGCAGTTTTTTGGTTATCTCAAACCCGGAAGTAGCACTCCGACCTACAACATTCTGCTGATTGGCGGTCTCGCATTCTCTGGGGCCATGCTCCTCAACTACATCGGTAGCGCCTATGAACACGCTGGCGAATTGCTCAACTTCGGAGCGTTCCTCGCGTTCATGGGAGTGAACTTCGCCTGCTTCTGGCAATTCACGGTGATCGCAAAGAAGAACGGCGCTCGATCACACCTTCTGAAAGATACGATCCTACCGCTGATCGGATTCGCCTTCTGTGGGCTGATCTGGTGGAATCTGAATAATCTGGCAAAGACTGTGGGCGGCATTTGGTTCGCGGTAGGGATCCTTTACGTGGGATTCAAGACCAATTGGTTTCGGTCCGCCCCGGTAATGATCGATTTCCGTGAATCGTAGAGAATTGTTGTCGAAATATTGCATTCCCACAAATTCATTTGCGGAGGGTAACTCCCACCACCGCTCCGATCTTCGTACTCCATGTCTCAACTCGCCTGTGATTGCTTACGAGTAACCGGCTTCTCCGCGTTCGGTCCGCGCGTTCTCAGTTGGTCGCCCCGCGGTTTGGCCAGCATTGCGGATCGATTGAAGCGGTGTTCGTATCTCGGAATTGCGTGCAAGGTTCGCGACCTATAAGTCGGCTTCTCGTCACCGATTGGTCTTTGACTTCTAGCCCGTTTTTCTTAGGTGATCCGCTCCGTTGCTGACGACGTCTGCCGTGTCAGTTATTCAAAGCAACTGAAAAAGAATGCTTAATGGGCGTTGATGACTAAGTTCAGCACCCTTGCGCATCCAAGAACGGAAATTTGCGGATTTCCGTTTCTAGCAGCCCCGCGATTGGGCCATCTCAAGGCACGTTGCTGGTGTCGACGGTTAAGAGGCAATGGCGCACTAGACCAATTGCATCGCGACCGCCCCTCTCCGTGATCTTGGTGCTTCATTTCTTTTGCGACGTGATTTGTAAAATCGCGGGTATGATCCGCCTCACTTATGGCGCTGGAACCGGGAACCAAGATTGGCCCATATCTCGTGGAATCACTAATCGGGAAGGGTGGGATGGGCGAGGTCTATGCGGCGCGCGATACGCGCCTCCAGCGTAAGGTCGCCATCAAAATCCTTCCCGCACATCTCTCCTATAACGAGGACCTCCGCGCGCGCTTTGAACAGGAGGCAAAGTCCATATCGGCGTTGCAGCACCCGAACATCTGCGTGATCCACGACATTGGTTCGCAAGACGGCGTGGAGTTCATGGTGATGGAGTACGTAAACGGCCCCACGATCGACAAACTCGTTTCCAAGGACGGCTTGCCTGTCGATGTCGCCTTGCGCTACGCCATGCAGATCGCCGATGCCATCGCCTGCGCGCACGCGGCCGGCATCGTTCACCGCGATTTGAAGCCAACCAACATCATCGTCGACCGAAGCGGATTAGTAAAAGTTCTCGACTTCGGCCTCGCTAAAGTTGCTGTCAAAGGCGCCTCCGCGGCTGCGGTCGAGACGATCACCGTCGGTACAACGCCCGGAACGATTGTCGGCACCGTCGCATACATGTCGCCCGAGCAAGCTGAAGGCAAGGCCGTCGATGCACGCAGCGATATCTTTTCATTCGGAGCTGTGTTCTACGAGATGTTGAGCGGCCATCGCGCTTTCGAAGGCGAATCGAGCGCCGCGTTGCTCGCCTCCGTTTTGCGCGATGAACCAAAACCACTCAGCGAACTGAAGCACAATGTTCCGCCCGAGATACGGCGCATCGTCACCCGCTGTCTGAAAAAGGATCCCTCCGTCCGCTATGTCAGCGGCGCGGAACTCGCGCGCGAACTGAAAACCTGCCGCGAAACGCTTTTCCCCGACTCCGGCACCGGATTGAGCGCAGCGCGCATTGCGCGCGAAGCGAAGCGCCCGCGGATCCTCGTCCCCGTGGCATTACTCGTAATCCTGCTCATCGCCGGTGCTGGCTTACTGATCAAGCATTCGCGCGACGTGCGCTGGGCGCATGACATCGCCGTGCCGGAGATTTCGCAACTTTATGATCAGGGCAAGTTTGGCCAAGCGTTCGCGCTCGCCGCCAAGGCAGAGAAAGCGATCCCCGGCGACGCTGCGCTGGCCAAGCTGTGGCCTGTCATCTCTTACGAAGTCTTCCTGGAAACGAGCACGCCTGAGGTCAACGTCTTCCGACGCGAGTACGCGGATGCATCCGCGCCGTGGGAGTTCATAGGCAAATCTCCTCTGCGAAGTATCCGGCAGCCGCGCGGTATGTTCGTGTGGAAATTTGAGAAGCCAGGTTACGGCACAGCCTTGCGCACCACCGGCGCACTCATTCGCCGCTACTCGGTTCCGCCGGGCGAGCCGGTTCACGCTAGCGTCGTTCTTCACGAGGCAAGCAGCGTGCCTGAGGGAATGGTTCTCGTCACACCCGCGGGTTATATCAAAACGCTTTTCATTCCCGGCTACGAAGGCATGCCGGAACTGGATTTGCCGGATTACTGGATCGACCAGTACGAAGTTACGAACAGGCAGTTCAAGGCCTTCGTTGATGCCGGCGGATACCAGAAGCAGGAATACTGGAAGTTCGATTTCGTCCGAGACGGCAAGCATCTCACGTGGCAACAGGCGATGGCTGAGTTCAAAGACGCCGCCGGACGTCCCGGACCGAAGGACTGGATCGAGGGTCACTATGCTAAGGGACAGGACGATTATCCCGTCACCGGCATCAGTTGGTATGAAGCGGCTGCGTATGCAGAGTTTTCCGGCAAGAGCTTGCCCACGATTTACCACTGGAACCGGGCGGCTGGCCCGAACACCGCCGCATTCATCGTTCCCGCGAGTAATTTCAACGCCAGCGGCGGAAGCGTTTTGCCCGTCGGCAGCAAGCAGGGCATGGGGCCGTGGGGCACCTACGACATGGCCGGCAATGTGAAGGAGTGGATCTGGACCGAAGCCGAGTCGGGTAAGCGTTATGTCCTCGGTGGTGCGTGGGACGAGCCGAACTATATGTTCATCGATCCCGACGCGCAGTCTCCTTTTCTGCGTGCGGCGAATGTCGGCTTTCGCTGCGTGAAGTACATTCAGCCGGATACTGTTCCGAAAGTCGCGACGGCCTCCATGCCTTCTCCGCGCCGCGACCTGAGCAAAGAGAAGCCTGTAGCCGAACCGGTCTTCAACGCCTATCGCGGCCTGTACTCCTACGACCGGAAGCCCCTGAATGCGACTGTCGAGCCCTTTCCCAGTACCGATGACGATTGGAAGATCGAGCGTGTAACCTACGACGCTCCCTACGGAAGCGAACGCGCAATCGCTTATTTGTTCTTACCCAACAAGGGCAAGCCGCCTTATCAGACGGTGCTTTATTTCCCGGGCTCTAACGCGCTCAACCTGCGGAAATTTAACCTCTACCCGACGGGGACTTTTGACGCCATTCTCCGGAGTGGTCGCGCCCTCATCTTCCCCGTCTACAAAAGCACCTTTGAACGCGGGGACGGCATGGAATCCGATGTCTCGGACACCAGCAGTACGTGGCGCGATCACGTCGTGATGTGGGCGAAAGACGCCTCTCGTGCGATAGACTATGTCGAGTCGCGACAGGATCTCACTCACGATCCGATCAGCTTTTACGGGGTAAGTTGGGGTGCCGTGATGGGTTCGATCATTCCGGCCGTTGAACCGCGCATCAAGGTTTCGGTTCTCGCCCTTGGCGGGCTCGACTTCCATCGCTCGCTTCCTGAAGCGGATGCTATCAACTTCCTGCCCCACATCAAGCAGCCCACGCTGATGCTGAACGGCAAGTACGATTTCTTTTTTCCCGTACAATCCACGCAAGATCCGTTCTACCAACTGCTTGGTGCAAAACAGAAGAGACACCTGCTGTACGACTCCGGTCACGTCATCCCGCGTAACGAACTCATCAAAGAAACTCTGAATTGGCTTGACCAATACGCTGGTCCAGTGCGCTGAAGTGCCTTGCGCGATTTGACTGTGCACGGAAGGTTGCAGATGCGATACTCTTTTTCGATTCTGCCTAAGATCGAGACGAAAAGTGAATGGCCCTCTCCTCCGGTACGAAACTCGGCCCGTATGAAATCCAATCTCCGGTCGGCGCAGGTGGGATGGGTGAGGTCTATCGCGCCCGTGACTTACGCCTGGATCGCACCGTCGCTATTAAGATACTTCCGTCACATCTGTCGGGGGACCCTGACGCCAAGCAGCGCTTCGATCGCGAAGCGCGCACCATCTCATCGCTAAACCATGCGAACATTTGCACACTCTTCGACATTGGTCACCAGGACGGTATCGACTTTCTCGTCATGGAATACCTTGAAGGCGAGACTCTGGCCGACCGACTGCGCAAGGGCCCGCTCCCGATCCAGCAACTCTTCAAATACGGTATCGACATCTGCGAGGGCCTCGACCGCGCGCACCGCAGCGGGGTGATACATCGCGACCTCAAGCCCGGCAATATCATGATCACGAAGTCCGGAGCCAAGCTCATGGATTTCGGCCTTGCCAAAGCTTCCGTCGCTAGTTCTGCGGCCGCTTCGAACCTCACCGTCACGCTTTCCACCCCAGCGCAAAGCCATCCGCTCACTGCTCAAGGCACGGTCGTCGGCACATTTCAATACATGGCTCCCGAGCAGATAGAGGGCAAAGAATCTGACGCACGCTCCGATATCTTCGCGCTCGGAGCGGTGCTTTATGAAATGGCGACTGCCAAGCGCGCCTTTGAGGGCAAATCCGCTGCGAGCGTTATGGCCGCGATTCTTGAACGTGATCCAGCGCCGATCTCCACGATTACCCTAAACGTGCCGCCGGCACTCGACCGACTTGTGAAGACATGTCTCGCCAAGGACCCTGACGAGCGCTGGCAGACCGCCCACGACGTTAAGCTGCAACTGAGGCACATCTCCGATGGCGGCTCGACTTCGGCCGCCACCGCCCTCCCCGAGCCACCCAAGAAACATCGCACGCTGCTGCCGTGGACCTTTGCCGCAGTCCTCGGTGTAATGTCCGTCGTTGCGCTGACGATGCTGGCTTTCTCGACCGGAAAGGTCGCGCAGGTGTTGCGCATGGAAATCGGCCCGCCGGACAAGATGCAATTTAACTTGTCAGGAGACACGGGCGGTCCCGCGGCCATCTCGCCTAATGGCAAATTTATCGTCTTCTCCGCAAAGGTGCCCGGCGGCCTATCGCAACTCTTCCTGCGATCGCTCGACTCATTGCAAGTCCAGCCACTATCCGGTACCGAAGAAGGCATGTTTCCCTTCTGGTCGCCCGACAGCAAGACCGTCGGCTTCTTCACCAGCGGCAAGTTAAAGCGGCTCGATCTTGACGCGCATACGCCCGTCACCCTTTGTGATACCGTGCTCGGCCGTGGCGCCCATTGGGGAGTGGATGGAACGATTCTCGTCTCGCTTTCCTACAACACAGGCATCTCTCGTATCTCAGCGAACGGTGGCGAGCCCACGCTGCTCACCAAGGTCGACAACAGTAAATATTCCTCGCACCGCTGGCCGTTCATGCTTCCCGACGGCAAGCACTTCCTGTACATCGCCGTGAACCACACTACCCCCAACAGCCCGGACACCGGCGTTTTCTTTGCATCAACGGATGGCAAGGAGAATCGCTTCCTCATCCACACGCTCTCCAACGCCATCTACGCGGCGGGCAACCTGCTCTACATGCGCGAAGGAACAGCGGTGGCTCAGCCGTTCGATCCTGTAAGCGGGAAATTCACCGGAGAACCAAAGGCGCTCCAGGAGAATATCCAACTCGACGGCTCGCTGTGGCGCGAGAACCTCAGCGTTTCGCAAACGGGATTGATGGTCTATGCCTCCGCGATGTCCTACGCGGGAGAGACGGTGAACTGGTACGACCGTAGTGGGAAGAACCTCGGCCAGGTCGGCGAGCCCGGCGCGTTTCAGGACCTGGAGCTCTCGCCGGACGGAAGGAAGTTCGCATACAGCGACGTGAATACCGCGGCCGCGACCATCTGGATTCAGGACATCTCTTCTAACGTCAAAACGAAAATCAACTACAACGGAGGCGTCACCCGCAGCCCCATCTGGTCGCCCGACGGATCGAGGATCGCTTACGTTTCCAACCAGGGAGACAAGATCGACGTAAAGTTGCTGGCCGGCGGCGCACCGGAAGAGACGCTTGTTACCACCAACGATCAAACGCTCTCTCTCGTGAGCGACTGGTCTCGCGATGCGCGTTACATCATGTACCAGCAGGGCACTGGGCTGCGGCTCAACCTCAAATACATCTCGCTCACCGGCGAGCGCACGCCAAAGAGTTATGTGAATGGCGCGTCGCACGAATGGCAGGGCATGTTCTCGCCCGATGGACGCTGGGTCGCGTATATGTCTTNNTTTCGTAGCGCCCTTTCCGTGGACGGGAGAGAAGTACCAGATCTCCACTGGCAACGGCGCCGAGCCACGATGGCGTGCGGACGGCAAGGAAATCTATTACTGGAACTTTGCAGAGCTTGTCGCCGTGGCAGTCGATGGCAGTAAGCAGGCATTCCAAGTGGGGCAGACCACTAGGCTATTTCCGTTCTCCTTCCGAGGCCTCGGGCGCGAGTACGCGGTTGCACGCGACGGCCAGCGTTTCCTGATCATCACGCAAAGTGGAGGCACATCACAGCCGCTCACGCTGGTGCAGGACTGGACGGAGCAGTTGAAAACGAAATAGCCCTTGGGGAAGGCCCCTCTCTTTCAATATAGAGCGCCGTTGCTCTACGGAATCGAGAAAGTAGACAATATGATTTCCCTCCGTCGCGGGCTCGAAGAAGTCGGCTTCTCGGAACTGATCGGAGTCGTGCGGAAGTGATGGGGTGTTCGGTTTCAGAACCCAGAGATTTTGGACCACCACAGGGAGCCATTTTCGGCGCCGTGAGCGCGGTGGCGCAACACGGCCTGGCGATCCACTTCGATCGGACGACGGCCGATCTGCCGGCCTTCGAGACGAGCACGGCGCATACGCCGGGTCTTGTTCGATGATGGCAAAGTCCGCGATGGTCGCCTAAAGAATCGCGAGCCAACTGTGCAAGGCCAGGGACAGCGTGCACTGTCCCCAGCCCCGATCGCGAAGGTCCGAAACGGTTAAGCGCCAGCCCTTCGCGAAGCAAGAAAATCGAGTACTAGCCCCCGATTTTCCCCCTGAACCTGCTGTTCTCCCGTCCGAATCAATTTTTGTCCGCGTTTTCTTGCCGGCAAGGACGCACCTTCGCGCACAACTTCCATGACGCGCTCTACCGTGCTCGCGCACGTCGGGCAGGCCTCGCCGACCACCGGTTCGATCGTCGAGCGCATGCACATGCCGCACTAGATGTCGCTGCCGGAACGCCAGCAGGCGCGAAGGAACGCCTTCTGTGCGTCGCGAACATAGATGTGCGTCAGTGCTTTTTCGTGATTTGCGTTCGACATTTCCATCTGTTTGCTCCTATCCCAAAAACATGATGCCCACGATTTTGTTCGTGGGCATCGAGAAGTCTGGAGTGAGATTGCTCTACGTTCCGATTCCGCCGCCCCCGATGAAGACGCAACAACACATGCCCATGGCCATCTGGGTCATTGCGTTGATTAGCGGGTTTGTGGAAGCCGTCATCCTTGTCGACTCACCGATCCAGTATCAACTGATCGAACTCTGGAGCACGGGATGGGAATCGAACCCATGAATAGCGGCTTTGCAGGCCACCGCGTTTGCCGCTTCGCCACCCGTGCTCGTCCCAAAACACAAAACCCACTGCGCACTGGCAGTGGGTTCGTCGAATCAAGAATTTATGTTTCTTGTCTCAGTTCCCCATGCCAGCGCGCCCACACATACAGCAACACATACACATGCTGTTGCGGGCTGCAGAAACTGGCATCGAGAGGTTCACGTAACCAAGTTAAAGCAATATCCCCAGTTCAGCAAGAGATTCTTTCGTGAGATGTTCACAGCACGTCTAGAACACGTTCGCTGTGAATCTGAGAACCACCCACTGCGGCGAACAACCGAGCAATTCACTTAGGAGACAGCTCACCGCGCTTCGATGACCGGCCAACCGGACGTTGCTTAATAACCTGTACACGACCCACTGTTTTGTGAGTTTGTTAAGACACATCCACGCGTTTCAGTTCGCGCTCTCTGAGCCAGGTGAAGATCACCGGGGTTACGATCAAAACGTGGAGCAGCGAGCTGATCATTCCGCCTAAGACTGGAGCGGCCAGTGGTTTCATGAATTCCGCGCCGGTGCGGGTTGACCATAGCAATGGAAGCAAGCCAGCCACGACCGTGGCGACGGTCATCACCTTGGGGCGCAAGCGCAATAAGGCGCCTTCCATGACTGCTTCGTGAAGCCCCGAGATTGTGAGTTTCCCATCGGCGGAGGTTCTGCGGGCGACTGCCTCTTCCAGGTAGATCACCATTACGACGCCGGTTTGTACGGCGGTCCCAAACAACGCGATGAATCCCACCCATACTGCAACTGAGAAGTTGTAGCCAAGCAGTTTGACAAGGAACACTCCGCCCGTGAGTGCGAACGGCACCGCGAGCAAGACGTGTGCAGCTTCCTTGAACGAGTGGTACGTGCGATACAGCAAGACGAAGATGATGACCAGGACGGCGGGAATGACCATTTCCAAACGCTTCTTGGCACGGATCTGGTTTTCAAACTGCCCGCTCCACTCGATGTAGTAACCAGCAGGCATCTGCACTTTGCTGCTCACCACGCGTTTTGCTTCTTCCACGAAGCCTCCTGCATCGCGGCCACGAACGTTCATCAGAACGGAGCCTCGAAGCAATCCGTTTTCGCTGCTGATCATCGACGGGCCCATCACCATCTGGATGTTTGCGACTTCGCGAAGCGGCACCTGCACGCCGGACGCTCCACTTACCAGCACTTCTTCCAGTTGTTGCTGGTTCTCACGGAAGTCGCGAGCATAACGCACTCGCACCGGGAAACGCTGCCGGCCTTCGATGGTGGTCGTCAGGTTCTTGCCGCCGATTGCAGTCTCAATGACCTCTTCGACGTCGGCAACGTTTAATCCGTAGCGGGCTGCTGCCGGGCGGTTCACCGTGATTTCCAGGTAGGGTGCGCCCGTGATTCGTTCGGCATAAAGGTCCGTTGCGCCTGGCACCGACTGCAACGCGTGCTCGATCTCTTCCGACTTCTGCTCGATGATCTGGAGATCCGGACCGAAAACTTTCACGCCCACCTGGGTCCGAATCCCAGTCGAGAGCATATCGATGCGATTGCGGATCGGCTGCGTCCAGATGTTGGTTACGCCGGGGATTCGTAACTTGTCATCGAGACGACTGAGGATTGCATCCTTGGTGAGTCCTTTCGGCCACTCATTCCTTGGCTTGAAGACCACAGTGGTCTCCGCCATATTGATCGGAGCGGGATCGGTGGCGCTCTCTGCGCGTCCGATCTTTCCAACAACCGTTTCGACTGCCGCGTCTTCGGCGATGATCTTGTCCTGTTGCCGCAGGATCTCGGTGGCTTTGGTCAGGGAGATGCGTGGATCAGTAATCGGCATGAACAGTGCAGATTCTTCGTCCAACGGCGGCATGAACTCCGAGCCGATGGTTCGGGCGGTCAGGATGGCAGCCGTAAAGAGCACCAGCGCCGCGCCGACGGTCAGTAGTCGGTGTTTTAGCGCCCAGCGCAGTGCCGGCTGGTAAATCCCGCGCAGCACTCGCATGACAGGATTGTCTTCTTCGCGATGCAGCTTGCCGCGGATGAGGAACGTGCACAACACCGGCACCAGCGTCACTGCGAGAATGGTCGAGCCGACCATGGAGAACGTCTTGGTGAAGGCAAGCGGGTGAAACATCTTGCCTTCCATGCCGGTCAACGCAAACACCGGAACAAAGGCAAGGATGATGATGACCATCGCGAAGAAGATTGGCCGACCGACTAGCTTCGCCGCGTTTAGTGTGATCTCGAAAATATGTTCGCGGTAGTGGCCGTGCTCTTCCTCATACTTCTCAGCCTGCCGGATTACGTTTTCGGTCATGACAATGCCGGCATCGACGAGCACACCAATCGCAATCGCAATTCCCCCCAGCGACATGATGTTCGACGAAATGCCCGCCCCGTGCATAAAGAGGAACGATCCCAGCACTGCCAACGGAAGCGGTACGGTAACGATCAGAATGCTGCGAAAGTGCCACAGGAAGATGACATGCGCCAAGGTGACGAGAATGATCTCCTCGATCAGTGCATGACGAAGCGTATCGATCGCATGGCCGATCAGAATGCTGCGATCATAGAACGGAACTATGTTCACACCCTTCGGGAGGCCAGGCTGAATTGCGGCAATCTTCTGCTTGACGGCGGCGATTACTTCTTGCGCGTTCGCGCCGTAACGGATCACAACCACGCCACCGACGGTTTCCTTCCCCCCTTTGTCGAGCACGCCACGACGGAACTCTGGCCCTAATTGCACCGACGCGACGTTGCGCAGGTAAACCGGGGTCCCGTTCGCGGCGGAGAGCGTGATGTCTTCGATGTCTTTCAGTCCATGGATCAGCCCGATGCCACGAACCATGTACTCGGTGTCGTTTACCTCGACTACCTTGGCGCCGATGTTGTTGTTACTCCGCTCCACGGCTCCGATCACGTCACGTAGTGACACGTTGTAAGCCCGCAGTTTTAGCGGGTCAAGATCGATCTGATACTGGCGAACGAAACCGCCGACACTTGCCACCTCCGCGACTCCGGGCACGGAGTTCAATTGATACTTGATGAACCAGTCCTGGATCGAGTGCAATGTGCCGCTGTCGTATGGGCCCTCCACGGTGTACCAGAAGACCTGGCCTACACCTGTGGCGTCCGGCCCCATCATGGGCGCGACCCCAGAGGGCAGGAAACTGCTGGCGAGGTTCAGCCGCTCGAGCACGCGGGTTCGCGCAAAGTAGATGTCCACGCTGTCTTCGAAGATCACGTTGACCATCGAAAAACCAAACGCTGACGAAGACCGTACCGAGCGAACATTCGGCAGGCCTTGCAGGTTGACGGTGAGTGGATAGGTGACCTGGTCTTCCACTTCTTGTGGACTGCGCCCCGGCCAGTCAGTGAACACGATGACCTGGTTCTCGCTTAAGTCAGGGATGGCATCGATAGGAGTGTGGAGCAAGGCCCAGTAACCCCAAACCGCGATCGCGGCATAAACGCCCAGGATCAGCCAGCGGTTCTTCATGGAGATTTCGATAATTCGATTGATCATGGCGTCCTCTATTTCGCGGTGAGTCGCGAACGGAATGTCACGATCACTTTGCCGCTCCTGCTGGCTTCTACGATTACGTTCCACGAGCCTTCCGAGGGAATGGCCCCCTTGCCCATGTACATTCCATTCATTGACGCAAGGTCGAAGCTCGTCCGCATCTCGGGCATGTTCATCGCGGGCATGGCCGGCATCACGAGCGTGACTTTTACCTGCGCGTCGCTGACCGGCGTGCCGTCCGCGCCTGTTACCGTGACGTGGAACCTATTCTCGGCGCCGCCCTTCGGAGGGTCGGGCTCGACGCGGAAGGTGATCTTTGCAGATGGTGTGTTCGCTGCCTGATCCGGCTCTGAACTACCGGAAGTTTTCTGGTCAGCGCCGAATTGTTTGGAGCCGCCATAGAGTCCGGACATTCCGGAACTGAGCCGGGTCTGCGAGTCGATCAGGAAGTTTCCGGCGATCACGACTTTGTCTCCCATCGCCAGGCCACGGGTAACGGGGAAGAGATCTTCAGAGGGAGTCCCCACCTCCACTTCACGCGATTCGAAGTTGCCATCCTTCTTTGCGAGATAGATGAGTCTGTGAGTGCCGGTATCGAGGACCGCGGAGCGCGGAACCACGATAGTCTCTCGTGCGGCTGCGCTGACAAAGTTAGCTCTGACAAACATTCCTGGGACCAGCCGCAGGCCGGGATTCGCAACGTGCACGTGAACTGGGATCGTCCGAGTTTGCGGGTTGGCGCTCGGCTCGATGAACTCGACGCGACCACGGATTGTTTGATTGGGCAACGCGTCCGAAGTGATTTCGACCGTCTGCCCCGGACGGACCTGCGACAGTTGCGACTCGTATACATCGGCCTTGATCCATACCTCACTGAGGTCGGCCACCGTGAACATCGTGTCTCCGGCATTCACGTACTGGCCTTGGGTGGCCTTCCTCTCGACTACTGTTCCACCCGCCGAAGCGTACAGAGTGACGTGGGGCACGCCGTGATCATCTGCCCGATTGATTTGAGATTCGGAGATTCCCCACAGTTCCAGCTTACGTTGGCTGGCGGCGACGAGTGAGCCTGCCGCGGCGACAGCATCCTTGTCGTCCGAAGCCTTCAATCGTTCGCGGTTTCCCAACGCTAGCCGATATTCGTCGGTCGCAGTTGAGACCTCCGGGCTATAGACTTCTGCGATCGCCTGTCCCCGACGCACACGCTCTCCGGTGTACTGCACGTATAGACGATCGATCCTGCCTCCAACCCGCGCACTGAGTGCGGCAAGGCGCGCTTCCGGCTGTTCCACGCGACCGAACGCATCGATGTCCGTCTTGAGCCGCGCCATTTTGACCTCTTCGACCTGCACCCCTGCGGCGGTAATCTCTTCCGGGGAGAGCTGCAATGAGCTGCCTTCCTCGATCGCCGGCGCAGCGGATTTCGTTTCCGGCTGAGAAACGGGCGCCGTCGCATGATTGTGTTCCGACGCCTGCGAATGCATCTCACGCCCAAGGAATGTTCCGACCGCGATGGTGGCGATCAGCAATCCGCTGGCCGCTCCAGTCAAGAAGATCTTTTTCTCATTGCTCGTCATTTACTTGTCCTCCCGGTCGAACGAATCCGCGGAATTACTCGTGAGCGGTGCTCCGATGGCGCGCTCCAGGTCTGCGAGTCGCGCATCTATTTCAGCGGCAGACTTGAAGTACGAGGTCTGCACATCCAGCAACATGTTTTGGCTGTCGATTAAGTTCAGAAAGTCACTGCGATCGTTCTGGTAGGCAGCCAGCGCAGCTTGAAAGGTCGCTTCCGCTTGCGGGGTGAGTGTGTCGCGATACAGCTTCATGCTTCGCTGCGCAGAGCGCACGCGGATAAGCGCGGATTCGATCTCCAGGAACACCACTGCCCGACGCGCATCTAACTCGTCACGCGATATCTCGGTGGCAACATCGGCTTGCTTGATTTCGTTGTCATGCTTTTCGCGATTCAGCCACGGCAAGTTCAGCGAGACTTCAAGCATGTAGGCGTTGCGTGCCATCGATCCGGTTGGATTCAACATGTATCCAAGTCCCACCGTGTAGTCGGGCTTGTAGGCCAACCGGGCAAGGCGAAATTCATCCTCCCCGACCTTCACCTGCTTGCGAAGCTCCGCCAGTTCGGGACGATGATCGATGGCGGTCTTCTCCAACTCGACAATCGACAAGGGAGTTTCGAAGTGACGGTATTCGCCTGCGATCTCCAACGGCGCTGCCGGATCTATGCCCATCAGGGTATTGAGTTCGGCTCGGGCGAGATCGCGCTCCTGTTCCAGCTGGATCAGGTGATCGACGAGCTTCGTCTGCACAATCTGGGCACGAAGAACGTCGGCCTGCGGCGCTTTGCCCACGCTGTACTTTGAGGTTGCTGTCGCTAGAGCGTCGCGCAGCAGGGCTGCTTGCTTCTCGTGCAGCCGCATTTCATCGGCGTTGCGTAGCAGGTCAACGAAGCTCTTCCGCACTCGCGCAGAAATGTCCTGCCGAAGAGATTCGAGTTCCGAACGCCCGACTTCTGCGTTGTCCTTTCCCAGCCGGGTTCGGGCGAGCCGCTTGCCTTCCCCTGGAAACGTCTGTTGAAACATGAACATGTGCTGGGCCTGGTTGAGGTCCCACGGTTGTTTCAGCGGCGTTCCCCAATCGCGGTACATGAACATGGGATCGTCCAGGCTGCCGGCGGTCAGCGTTTTTGTGTCTGCCAGGGTGACGCGCCGGACCGCGGTTTTGATCTCCGGGTTGTTACGCAGGGCTAGTTCGGTCGCTCGTTCGATCGAAAGCTGGGTCCCTAATGTCTTGTGAAATGGCTGCTGCGGACCGGATTGTGCGTGTGCGCCCACGCAGGCGAACCAAAGCCAACAGATATAGATGGATGTACGTTTCACTCTTCAACTCCATGGAAAACTGCGTGGGACACGCTCACACACATATCCGTATGTGAGGTAGTCGGAGAAGAGAGCGTTCTAGATTCTGAGGATGGCGTTACAGAGCGGCGGTGATTGTGAGGCTGAAGGCAGGAAGGAACCGTGGGTCGTATTAATGGCCGATATCTTGCCAGTTACAGCAACGCTAGCAATCAGGAAGAATGGGGCAGCGTAATGGACGCTCGCCGCGAGGCTCGGCTGGAGGGGCGGTTGCACCGTGCAGCAGCTAGGAGAGTTCGAGTTCTGATCGGGTGCAGCGGGCATACCGCAGCCGCTCTCGCCAGTGCTCGCCGCGGTCGGATAGCAAATGCACACTGGCGCCAGCAGCGCCATCACAAGCGCGCACGCCAACGCCACCCGTTTCCATGCAATGCCAGGCACACAGATAGTCTACAGATCGAGCCACGCGGCGCAGTGACGGAGATCACATTGGATTTGTGTGAGTACGCCTGATGTGCTCCCCAGAAATTG